>NZ_AFEJ02000003.1:300000-416239 GCF_000238775.2 Acaryochloris sp. CCMEE 5410
TAACCTCCAGCGATTACAGCATGGTCTCCAACCTGGGTTCGTATTCAAGGTCAAACCTGAATCCATACATTGGGATCGTGAAGATCGCTACTTCTATGCTATCCCTAGCCATTATTGTTCATCTCAATGTGAAATTGGCGATTGCTGGATCGTTGATCAATCCGGCAATATCCATCCAGGATATTGCAACAGTCCTATTCCACTCTGCCGAGATGCATTGGAATATCCTGCTGTCGGTATTGTCTCGCTGGAGCAAGAACCCCATGAGCAAGAAATCCAGCATGTCTATTAAAGGCGATGGTCAGCAACCTCTATGAACTAGCGACCCCTTCTTTTAGGTAGGGACTTACAAATTCTATAGCTGACCATGGCTAAGTCTTAACTGACTACGTTTTTAAGGCCAACTCACCCATGAATGCTTGCCAGTTTGTGGCTCTGAGGTTGGAGATTAAACAGAAGTATGAGGATTAATTCAGTGTCTCCAGCACGACAAACCTCAAAAACATTGCCGAGGCAAACATCACACGAAAGTAGAAGGGACGCAACAATGTCCAACTATGTTTTTGTCATTGATACCAACCATAGACAACTCAATCCTTCTACGCCAGGTGTGGCACGTTCACTCTTGAATGCAAGGAAGGCGGCAATCTATCGACGGTATCCATTCACTATTATTCTAAAGAAGGAAGTTACGGGACTAGTTGAGCCTTGCCAACTCAAGATTGACCCAGGTTCTAGAGCAACAGGGTTAGCGATTCTCCAAGGCAATAGAGTTCTCTGGGGTGCGGAACTAACCCATAGAGGCCAATCTATCAAGAACAGTTTGGAGTCTCGCCGCTCACTTCGTAGGGGCCGACGAGGACGAAAAACCCGATATCGTCAGCCCAGATTTCTCAATCGAACTCGACCAAAAGGCTGGCTAGCTCCCTCCTTAATGCACCGGATATTGACCACCATGACTTGGGTAAATCGGCTAATCAAGCTTTGCCCAATCCAATCCATCGCCCAAGAACTAGTAAGGTTTGATACCCAAGTAATACAAAATCCTGAGATATCAGGTACTCAGTACCAGCAAGGCACTCTTTATCAATACGAGACACGAGAATATCTCCTCGAAAAATGGGGACGGCAATGTGTCTACTGCGGTCAAGAAGACACTCCTTTAGAAGTAGAGCATATTGTTTCCCGCTCCAAAGGTGGGAGTAACCGCGTCTCTAATCTCACAATTGCCTGTGTGCCCTGCAATCAAAAGAAGTCTAATCGTTCTATCGAAGACTTTCTATCGGGCAAACCTGATCTGCTTAAGCGGATCAAGGCCCAGGCGAAAGCACCGCTTAAGGATGCCGCAGCCGTTAACGCGACACGATGGAAACTATTCAATGCGCTGAAAGAGATGGGCCTTCCTGTTTCAGTTGGGACAGGTGGTCAGACCAAGTTTAACCGCAAGCAACAGGACTTACCCAAGGCGCATTGGATTGATGCAGCGGCAACAGGGAAAGATATACCCGAGCTTGAGTTCTGCACTAGTCAGCCGTTGTTGATTCAATGTTCTGGTCATGGCACACGTCAAATGTGTGGCACAGACAAATACGGGTTCCCAATCCGTTATCGGTCGAAGAAGAGGATTCACTACGGCTTCCAGACTGGTGATATCGTCAAGGCTGTTGTTACGCAAGGTAAAAAGATTGGCTCTTATATGGGGCGTGTTTTATGCCGAAAGTCTGGCAACTTCGATATCTCGACAAAAGATGGACGAGTAACCGGAATCAGTCACAAGTATTGCACTCATATTCATAAAAAGGATGGTTACAATTATGCTTTCTAGATTTGTTGATTTGGGGTTCGAGACCCCAAATCAACAAATCTATACCTACCCTCTCGATCGCATCACTCACTATATGAAGGGGCTTCTCGGAGGTTCTGGTGAATGGCGTAAACATAGAAACAAAAGGCAATCAAGACGGTCCTGGAAGCGCGAAAGACAAGCCTACAAGCGGAGGGTACGCAACGATGGCTAACGCAATCCTTCACATCCGTGATCTCCCCGTTGAAGATAGGCCAAGAGAACGGCTGATGAATAATGGTGCTAATCAGCTCAGCAGTGCTGAACTCCTCACCATCTTGTTGGGAACGGGACAGGGACCAGGGAAACTTTCGGCGATGGGTCTAGGTCAGTCGTTACTCAAAGAATTAAATCAAGATCAAGACCCCCTAAAACGTCTCAGACAAATCACCCCGGAAGAGCTAACTCAAATTCATGGCATTGGCCAAGCTAAAGCTGCCACAATACTAGCTGCCATCGAATTAGGGAGAAGAGTTCATCATCCGAGCCCTAACCTAGGAACCATCATCGATGATCCATCGGTAGCTGTTGAAGCCTTATCAGAACACCTCATGGGGCAGATCAAGGAAAAATTTGCAGTACTCCTGCTCGACGTAAAACATCGTCTGCTTGGAACACACATCGTTTCCGTTGGCACAGCAACCGAAACCCTAGCGCATCCCCGTGAAATATTTGGGGAAATCATTCGCAGAGGTGCTTCACGAGCCATCATTGCTCACAATCACCCCAGTGGCATGGCAGACCCCAGTCAAGACGATATTACCCTAACTCGGCAGCTCCTAGATGCAGCCAAAATTATGGGTATTCCAATCCTCGATCATTTAGTCATTGGGAACGGTTCGTTTACCAGCCTTCGCCAAACCACATCCCTTTGGGAGGATGTCACCGAATAATCTCAATCGTTTTCTTATGTAAAATATTCGATTTTTACATAAGATAATCAACCTCTTGGAACTGCAAAATGGACTTTCAACTCAGCTACGTTTGGCCAGACGAACAATTCACCACCATCCGCGTAGATGCCGCAGTCGCTTGCGGCAAACGATTTGAAGGTGTGGCCTATATTCTCCAACCGCTCTCAAAGAACCCTAGCCTTCAAATCCCCAACGGACTGGGAATAAGAAGCACTCAGCAAATCCTTGATCGGATTAGTCAAGGATTTGAGATTCCTGAAATAAGCAAGGAAGAACGTCAATGAATACTCATCCATCACTAGGGAGTTTTGCCCTAGTCAATACCGATCAAATTCCCTCAGAAGATTTCTGTAAACTCCTCAAGGCTACAAAACCGGAGGTTGGCAATCCCCAAGTGTTCCGCACTGGTCTGGTGGATGCTGGTTTTTTCGTCTTTATCGGTGAAGATCCAGAAACTTGGGTAGAAGATTTCAAGCTGTATTCCCCTCGCCTTCAGCAAATCGTGCGATGGGCAGCAAGCATAGGTGCTACCTACCTGCTACTTCACCCAGACTGTACCCATGCAGAAATTGGAAGCCTACCTATTGCACCAATCAAAAAAAGCCAGCATATAGAAAACCGAACTGAGGCTGAATTTTGAGTTTTCTATCCGTTCACCAACTACAACACTGAACAGGAGGAATTGAATGAGAACTGGATCTCATTTAAAAATTAAAAACTTCGGTACAAACGCTCAAGGTATTGAACTCAAAGGAAATCCCCAACAGCGCGAACATGCAACCTTCCTAGTTTTCTTCCCAGGTGGATGCGTTGAAATAACTCGAACATCAGATTGCCGGTACTGGATCCATACAATGATCCTAGAACCCAATACTGGCAATGGTGATCGAACAGATGATCGGGCAATTGGCCAGATGGTTGAAGCATTCTTTCGCCATCCAAAGGACGGAGCAATTGATCTAACCCACTCTCAAGAGATCGCAGATAACACCCGCGTTCTTAGCGCTCTCATCGATCACAACAGACGCAAGCGCTAATAAAGCTTTCATCAAAACTAACCCATGAAATTCTACACATCAGGCATCTCCGGGAAAAAGGAGTTGTCCATGGTTGAGGCCGCAGGTACGCAACTCCCACTCTTAGTCGATCCCGTAGACTTGAAGCACGTTGCTAATTGGCCTGGTCCCATAGCTCTAGATTCAGGCGCATATCGAGCGTTTAAGTCTAAGTCACTGATCAATATCGAGCAGTACTTAGCAGCCGCGTTCAGCCGCCCCTTTGATTTTGTTGTAGCACCCGACGTGATCGGAAACCCAGAGCAGAGCTATCAGAATTGGCTGAAAGTTAAGGATCTGTCCTTAAATATCCTGCCTGCTTGGGAATGGGGTAGTGATCAGTCCTATCTCCATCACTACTTAGATCATGCCCCAGTTGTCGGTATCGGCGGCCTGGTGCCGGTGATGCGAATGAAGAATTCCGGGTCAGAGCGAAAAATCAAGGATCAGATGCTGGCGGAGCTAAAACAGATGTGCCTTCAGTATCCTGCTCGGTTTCATATCTTCGGCATGAACTGGCTTTGGGCCATTGAAAGTCTCAATAGCCTAGTTTTTAGCGGAGATAGCTCTAAGTGGCTGGATGGCGCACGTTATGGTCATCTAATTTTTACAAATTCTCGAACAGGCCATCTTTCTCAAGCGCCAGCAAAAGCCTTGCCTGAATCTCAAAGCATGGATCGGCAAGACCGCTGCATTTCAAATATTCAAGCAATCGCTAATTTTACTCAAGCAGAGGAGCCCCAAAATATGGCTACATCATCTCAAACCAAAACGACTCCATCCGCAAAGGAAAAAGCCTCCTCAAAAAAAGAAACAACCCCCTGTTACCAATTCCCCGCTGTATCTGGAATTCAAAGTGGCCAGCCCTATTACACAACAATGATTCCGATCAAGCTGCTTCCCAAGTTTTTCGTCTTGGAGACGGAGACAATGCCCGCCGAAATGAGGGCTCAACGCCAACTCAATTCATCCCGAGCTAGAAAACTATCTGCCTACGTTCTGGCTGGTGATTACACCCTATCCAGCGTTGTTGTTACGGTCGAGCTTGAAAAAAAGGATGCTAAAGCCTTCCAATTTGACCCGGTACAGGGCGAACTCGGCATGTTGAATGTGCCGATGTCATCTAGGTTTCTGATTGCAGATGGCCAGCATCGCATCCACGGACTAAAACTTGCACTAGAAGAGAACCCAGAGATCGGTGAAGAATCGATAAGCTGTGTTGTTTTTCTCCACTCGGATTTAGACCGAGCCCAGCAAATTTTCCACGATCTAAATTTTTACGCGAGTAAGCCCAACAAGTCGATCACCAGCCTTTACAACCATAAATCCGAATCTGCTGAGATTGCCCGGTTAGTCATGGTCGGTGTTCCTATCTTCAGGCAGTACACAGACACGGAAAAAACTAGTTGCTCAAAGAAATCCCTCAAAGTCTTTACCTTCAATGCCATTGAGGAAGCCTCGCACATTCTCTCTGAAAGACTAACTGGCACACCGAAACAAAAGGCTAAGCTCATTTGTGCCTTCTTCAAACTCATTACTGAAGAAATCACTGAATGGTCAAGCCTAATCAAAAAATCGACTACATCGTCTGAAATCCGCCAGGACTTCATCTGTTGCCATGCGATTGCCCTGATCGCGATCGCACGGGCAGGAGCTACTTGCATTCACCTTAAAAACTGGAGAGAATCAATTCAGTCTCTAGCCCTTGGCCAGGTGAACTGGACAAAAACTAATCCCGATTGGGAGAACCTAATTATCTTCGGAGGCAGGATTCATAAGAATCAAACTACTGCTGGCGAATTCGCTCAATACTTGCTCCAACGTGGTGTTCCTTGCGAGGAAGTGATCCAAGCCTCCATGAAAGATTGGCTTTCACAGCACTTCCATGGATATACCAAAGCTGATATTGAAAATCAGCTAGGTGCAAAAGCAGATATTCTGAGCGTGCTGGAGACCTTCCTTGAGGAAAAGCCCATCCAGGCCGACGATCCAACACTTAAATCTGCCTGGTTCAACGCTCGAACACAGTTCCTGAAAGTGCGAGGGATCTTTCTACTCGAATCAATACAGAAAGGTGGTAAGTAAGTAATTCATATCTAAAATACTTGACCTTAGATACAAGTCTTACTATATTAGGTACAGGTTGATGGGCAGGCCATCCCTGCTCATCCCCATTACTGCCACAACTGAATAGAACTGCGACGAATGCAGCAGGCTTATGAAATGCCGCTTTATGCCGCGTCCATAGGGATTGCACCGCACCTCGAAAGACTAGTAGAGGGTTCAGGGTTTTCCCGGTCAACCCTTCAACAGGCCGGGAAACGTTCTAATTTTTTACTCTCCCAATTAGAGGAACGCCAATGATGACCCAACCAAACCCCACTGATGAATTCAGCGGAGAGGAATTTGGAGCTGGTAAAACCTTTACTCCGTATCTTCAAGTCATTCACCATAAAGAGGCGAACGATTCAGGCTTCTTTCTGGCCGAAGACAACGCCCAGGCCGTCAACTTTAAGCCTAATCCAGATTGGTTGCCCTACACAGCTAGTCTAGGCGCGGATACCATACCAGGATACCGATCACTAAGCGCCCGAATCGTGGTTGTCCGACGCACCCCATTATTGATGTTCAGTCGGAGTGAGAAAACATTCTTAGGTGTATTTGACACAAATACCTATAACGCTCAAAAAGCCTCCATCCTGTTAAAAAGTAGATACCTCATCTACCTCATCTCAAAGGACAAAAAACTTCTTCATACCGAGCCACTGCAATTTACGACTAAAGGCTCATTGTCTGGTTCCTTTGGTCAATCCTATTCCGAATTCAGACAAGCCATGGAATCAGCCTATGGTCGAAAACGAGGCGATCGCTTCTTTGCTCTATGCGTCTTTCCGGTTCAACTACAGCCGGTGCTGAAAGGCAGAGAACAGCAGTCCTACGTTTGTACCGTAGAGAAATTCGGAAAACCCACCGCTGAAAATTGGAAAGGATTTTTCCTGGGCTATTCAGAAGTCAAGGATAAATTACTCCAAGACTTCGACACCTATGCTGATTTCGTAAACGTAGATTGAACCATTGAGACTCGTCCAGCTATAGCTTCTGGACGAGTCCTCTGACCACGCTCCGACCACTTCAAGGAGCATCCACGCTTTTAAGGACATAACCCATGATTAACCTTCCAAAACCATCTCTAGAGAACGAACAAGCAACCGACCTAGACAACTACAATCCACTTTCAACAGCACGGCTTGAAATCAGATCGGAGAAAGCTTTCTTGTTCTATCGCCAAGTCTTCCTTGGGCTAACTGACAAACTAGGTACTTTTGCCCTCATGGTCCTGGTCGAGATTATTAAAGCCCTATGGCATCTCGTGAGTTTACTCGGGCAAGCAGGCTTTAGGAGCTTTCAGCACAACCACCCTCAAACTTCAGAACGAGCGGTCTGGTTGGCTGGTGCAACAAAAGCCTTATTCACCAAAGCTGACATTCCCCAGTTCCCAGTGTTTAAGGAAAAGCCTTCAGAAAGTAAAGAGTCAGAGACTCAAGAGTCTTTAACTCAAGAAACGGACAATCAAGTAGAGGAGTATGATCCACCTCTGGAAGACACTGAAGAGCCGCAGGAAGAGCAAGCCCCTATAGTAGCGGCCACTGACTTGCTTGAAGACCTTGATACGAATGCTCTGAGAAAGCTGGCAACTAAGCGGAAAGTCCACCTAAATTTGCCGGTGAGCCAATGCCGCAAACCGGAACTCATTGAGGCATTAACAACACACTCTCGTTAATTAGCGAGCTGGTCACCATAAATCCTAGAGGTGGCCAGCGAGTGACAGTCTCAACAGCTATTTCAACCAGTGAGTCATGAACCCCTCCCTGCCCTTCGGGACTGAGGAAGGGGCTTGATCGGTCTCAGCCGAGCACTAAGTCATGACTAGACCATGAGCTAAATGCAGTCACGTACGTTCGGGCGTTTCCCTAACTCGAACCTCTACAAGCCTTCTGAGAAAAGGCGTGGGGTAAAGCCCAGAGATGCTGAATTTAGTGGTCTTAGGGACATACAACTCGCAAGAGGATTATCTCAAATTGCAATTAAGAGTACCCGTTATATCAGCAGAAGGTAAACCACTCATGCCGACTAAGCCTAGTCGTGCTAGGCGCATGGTGCGTGATGGTGTAGCTGTGGGCAAGTGGAACGATGCTGGACTTTATTACATTCAGCTCACCAAACCGCCGTCTGACAAACAGAGGCAGCCGATTCATTTAGGCTGTGACCCTGGCAAATCCTATACAGGGATTGCTGTGCAGTCAGCTAAGTTCACGCTCTATACCGCCCACCTTGTTTTACCGTTTCAGCGGGTCAAAGAGCGCTTAGGTGCAGCCGTCATCAAAGGTGGCAAAGCCATCAAAAACGTCAGGGGTAGAGCGCTGCAACGTCGGGTTAGGCGAGGCAGGCGCATCAACCGCAGTGTTTTGTTTCAGTTCAGGGCACACCGTCAAAAGCGGTTCAACAATCGCCGCCAGCCAAAACTAGCGCCATCCATCAAAGCATCCCGGCACATGGAAATTAGAGTCATTTCAGAGCTGGCTAAAATCTTCCCGCTCACTAGCATTGCCTACGAAGTGGTCAAAGCTGATGTAGATTTGACCAGTGGCCGCAAGGGTGCGCGTTCTGGTAAAGGTTTCTCTCCGGTCATGGCAGCTCAATACTGGGCTATGAAACAGCTAGAGTCTATCGCTCCAGTTGTTAGGCGCTACGGCTGGCAGTCTGACGGTAATGGCACCTCTCAGGTTCGGAAACATTTGGGCCTGATTAAGATTAAAGACAAGAAAGCGCAGACGCCAGAGGCCCATGCTGTCGATGGCATTGCGCTAGCAGCCAGCCAGTTCACGCGATATCAAGCGACTCACATTGATGCGATGGACTGGACGGGGGCTGTAGAAGTAACCCCAGCACCGTTCAAGGTCATCACTCGACCTGGGTATTTCAGACGGGCACTGCACTTCGACAATCCAAGCACAGGAGGCATTCGGAAGCGTAAGGGTGGAACGGTTACCCCATTTGGCTACCGAGCTGGCGACAAGGTACAGGTTGCCACTAAAGGCCAGATTTTAACGGGCTGGGTTGGTGGTTTCACAGATACCGAAAAGTCGAAGAAAGTCTCTGTTTATGACGTGAACTGGAAGCGTCTAGGGCAATACGGACTCAAACAAATATCAATGATTCGGAGGTCTAACAAACTATGCGTATCCTAGAAGATTGCCAACATAAAGAGCATCGAACCCTTTATGTTGGCCGCTAACCCTCCCCGTCCTGCTACGCGGAGGCCGGGGATTCCCGCGATTCAGTTGAAATAGCTGTAGGTGATCCATGCAGCCAAATACCTGCTGCCAATCCACAATTAACTCTTAGCAAGATTGAAGTATGAAAGCGTCTACCTATTCGCCGCACAAGCACCTTGAACGCTTCATTGGAACTGTCAGGTTACCTGATGGGAAGATAGTCGAAGCGTATTCAACCATTTCTAGAAATCATATCCTGATGATTCAAAAAAAATCATCAGGGAAGCTAAGCAAGAAATTTATGTCCACCCAGATCACTGATCTAAGTCGAGATATTCGACTACAGCTTTGCTGCTAATAGAGGGAATCAGCTAGAGACATGAGTTCTCAAACCTATCCCTCCACTTATATAGAATGGAAATAGTTGCAAAGGCTATTCAAAGGCTATGTTATGAAGACCCTCCAAATCGAAGTTGATATCGATGAAGATCGCCAGCTAACGATTCAACTCCCTGACGATATCGAGTTAGGCAAGCATCAAGTGACTGTGGTCTTAAACCCTCAGCAGCATATGGACGAGCCAGAAGGAACTAACCATCAACTGAATCAGCTTGCGGGCAAGATCAAATCCTTTGCTCATCTAGATGCTGTCGGTTGGCAGAAACAAATTAGAGACGAATGGGATGAAAATCGAGTACCTGATTGATACGAATATCTTCATCTTGCTTTTCAATAATCGTTTAACAGAACCAATCCCAAATGGATCGTTGGGATATTCAGTAATTACAGAGATAGAACTCTTATCATTTCCCCAACTGGACAAAGCTGAAGAACAGCTCATTCGCAGTCACTTAGCCGCTTTGCAGCGCATCCCTCTAGATACTGAAATAGCTCAGAAGACAATTACACTTCGCCGCCAACACCGACTGAAAACCCCTGATGCAATAATTGTCGCCAGTGCTATGGCAATGAAAGCAACATTGATTACCAATGATCAACAACTGAAGAATTTGAATGTTGTAGCCACGCTAGGACTTGAGTATTCGTGAGTAAAGACTGTGATTCCATCTATTAACACTTGTATCTAAATTTCTTGATTTTTAGATATAAGTGCTCTACTGTTTAGATAACTAGAATCTTCATCTAGCCTTGAAAGGTGCTCTATGGAACCTAAAAATATAGGCATGAAAAGCGCATGGGAGGCTCATCAGCATGACATGCTTAGAGGTTTAGGTTATGCCTGCGATATCAACCACCCAACCGATGATCCAGAAACTATCGCACTTTGGAAACAGACCGCTACAAAGCTAGGGCTCACTTATATAGACAGAGAAGAGACCGAAGCTACGGAATAGCTGAAAGGAAAGGGAATGAAGGAAGCTATACAGCAAACTATTAAGGATTACACCATTATTCGATCTCTAGCACAAGGAGGATTTGGTGTAACATTCCTAGCTGAAGACAGTAACCAGAAACGACTAGTCATCAAACAACTAAGGCCAATCGCCCAAAATGACCTAGAGTCATCACTAACCTACTTCATAAAGGAATGCGATCGCTTAAAAGCTGTCGGACATCATGATCGAATCCCTACGTTTATTGAGTATTTTGAGGAGGGTGGCCAGCACCATATCGTCCAGCAGTATATTCCTGGTCAAAACTTGCTGGAAGAAGCCAGGGGCCGAGATAGGTATTCTGAAACTGAAGTCATTGACCTATTGCTTGATTGCCTCGAAACCCTCGATTTCATCCACAGCAAAAATTTAATTCACCGGGATATCAAACCAGCAAATCTGATCCGACGACAAATTGACAGCAAAATTTGTTTAGTCGATTTTGGCGCTGCTAAGGCGGTATCGGAAACAATATTAGCTAAAACATCCCATACCTTAATCGGGAGTGTCTCCTATAGTGCCCCCGAGCAGATGATCGGTCACGCTACTTATGCCTCTGATTTATACGCCCTCGGTGCTACCTGCTTATTCTTACTAACTGGCCAAGAGCCCACGGATTTGTATAGCATCGCTGAGGATCAGTGGTGCTGGCAAGAGACCTATCAAACCTCACCCGAGTTTGCTGAAGTTTTAAATAAGTTAATCCATCGAGCAACCAGTAAGCGCTATACGACTGCCAAGGAAGCGCGGAATGATGTGGCTGATGTTTGCGATCGCATTCGGAAACGGGAAAAAAATGAAGCTCGTGCCCATCAAATACAAACGCTTCGCCGCCATCAACTGGTACGCACTACCCGTAAAGTTGCCTTGAGAGTAGCCGCTGTAGCCGCTCTTGGGGTGGGAATCTGGCAAGTAACACCAGTGATTACTTCTAACATCGAAAAGCTTCCCACTATTATCACCACAGAGGATCAGCCCCCCATCATCATCGAAAACGATGAGCCAAAGCCCGAAGTCAACCCCTTTGAATTTGAAGGAGATTCTAAAAGTATTGAAGAATTAGTAAAGTCAAAAATGATTGCTGCTGGTTATCCAGCAATGATTGTAGAGCCTATCCCCTTTATGCTCGGTGCAGTAAAATTTGTTGTTCTAGCAAGCGGTATATTCTCACTAGGTTTCACGTATATTTCTTTCTCAAGGGGAGAGCGATTAGACACTTCCCGATTAGTCACTTCTGGCTTGCTGATGATTTTCGTACTCATTGGCCCACATCTTTTAATCGCTCTGTTGTAGGTATTGATCAATATGTCTAAACAGACTGGGCTTAAACTCACAACCATCTTCGTCACCATCCCTTTTGCCCTGGCAATCAGCACGGGCTTATCAATCCCAGTTGTATTTTCAATTTTGAATGCTTTAGGAATGCCAGACTGGTCCGCCCCTCAAAGGGATTTCGGCTGGCTGATAGCTGCATTGATCCTTAGCGCTGTTTCCTACTTTGTTGTCAGCAAAATTTTAGACGAGAACGACCAATCTCAGTCTCCTTCCTAATTATGAGAGCGTGGCTAAAATCAATCTACCAATCGACCTTTTTCCCTGCAATATCTAACTTGAAAGATACTGAAGAAGACCGGGAAACAGCCTCGCAATGGGTAGTTTGGATGAGGAAACAGTGGTCAGGTCACGGACTAACCACCTTGAATCAACAAAAGAACCCAATGACAGAGGTTCGGAGGGCACTTAAGGATCAATTATCACCAGACCACATCATTTTTGATTACATGCAATTTACTGAGAATCAGTGGATTGAGATTAACCTTCAAGCAGCTCCTACACCCATTGTCTATGGCGACCCGTTGATTAAAGACCCTGACACCATTGTCCACAGAGCGACCCAACTCCTAAATAGCCGTCAATGGGCTGATAGCCTAGCTGGCCTGACCGCAGTTACGGGGCGACGTTGCGCCGAGCTACTGAAAACAGCTACATTTGCCTATCAATCTCCGGTTAGTATTTGGCTCACTGGAGCAACCAAAGCCAAGCAAAAGGAACCTCTTTCTTTTGAGCTACCCACCCTTGCTCCCGCTCAACAGGTATTAGACATAATCTCCAAGGTCCGTAAGTTGGTGGATACAACGGGAATGAATAACCGGCAGATCAATGCTCAGTATGAAGCCGATGTGGTTACGGCCTGCGATCGCACCTTCTGGGATCTTCTTGATCACGAGCGTGTAGAAGGAAATATCTACAACCATCTTTCCCGCACTGTTTACGCCCGGATAGCTACTCTTTGGTACGCACCCCCACAAATCCTGGATATTGACTTCATGGCAGCAATCCAAGGCCACACCATTATCCTGGGAACCAATGACCTAGAGGATAAAAAAGCCCTCGCAGAAAAGCGACATTATTTTGATTACCAGATCGGAACTCAACAAGGTCAAATAGATTCACGGCAAGGTATTCGTCTGAGTGACCCAGACGTGAGTTTTCTAGAGAATTTCCAAGGCGAGGATGAACTTGCACCTAAAATAGAAGACACACCTGTACCTAATCCAGTCATGAGTCAACCATCTGCTAGCTCAATTCGGGTATACAAGAAAGACCGGCAACGCTTGATGAAAATTCTGGAAGCGTATGGCATAGAGGGGACACGCCCTGAGCAAATGTCGGCGTTTATTTCCGAGGCAGAACAGAAACTCAAACAAACCCAGCTTCTTGAAAAGGGTGTTAAAGCGTTCATCAAGTCACTCAAAGCCCTGGAGACTCCTGAAGAGATTCGTGACCTCGTACTGAAAGAGATTGCCAAGTTTGAAGATTACCCCGATTTCTTCGGAACTTATCGCAACGAGATTCAAGACGCAGTGAGATCGTGCAACTTACCACTCGTGGATGGTAAGACAGCTTTGCGATCGCAAAATGTCAAGGAAGGCGTCACCTATGAACAGCGAAAGCACTTCGCCTTATTATTTTTAGACAATCCAGATATGACACTTCAAGCACCTGAATCACTCGTAGCACCAAACAACGGCACACCAACCCCTTCAGCTACCACCACCGATCAAAAGCTGGATATCATCACCGATACGCTTACTCAGTTATGCCAGCTTATGCTTCAGCAGCAACAGCAATCGGTGCAGCAGCAACCCAACGTTGTTGGACAGACTATTCCTCTTTCACAACCTCCAGCCCCGGCGAAGAAGAGAGGGAGAGGCCGCTTAGATCCAGAAGAGGCAGATGCCAAGATTCACCGTGCTATCGATGCAATTATGGCTTTCAATGACACTGCCAACCGACCTCAAGAAGAGATGTGGCGAATAGGAATTTCTTCACTTAAAAGACTTACGAGTTCGTCTCAGAGCGTCATTCAGAGGGTTTGCAAGAAGAGGAAAAAAGATATTGATGCCCATCATGAGAAGCACAATCTAGGAAAGTACCATAATCTACCCCATGGACATGCAGGGATTATGATCGATGATGTTATTGCCTGGGAGTGAGGATAGGAACGTGTCACCTTTTGGAAAAAATCAATGGGTTATTTTTGCTGTTTAGCTTCTTTAGCAAGTTTTTTAGCTCTGGCTTTAGTATCAAAGTTGAGGCGAGGATCCCATGTTTGGGCATCTTGAAAACCTTGTATCGCCTCTTCAATACGACCATCTTTAGCAAGTGATTCACTGTAGTCTACTAGAAAAGGTGCAGCCTCAAGGCGACGAGTAGGAGTTTGACAGACCTTCAGCTTTTGAAGTTCTCGTGGTGTGGTGATTAGATAGCTGTTGAGCCAATCGCAACCCCTAGCTAGCAATGTTTCTAAATCTTCAAAAGAAAACATCTCCATATAGCCTAAAGCTGTGCCAGTGATAAGGGTTTTACCACCATTAATCCAACTTATCCCTGTTATATCGCCAATATTGGATTTGATTTCTGAAATTTGCCTACCATCTTGAGTCCACAATTTAAAATTCTCACCTGTTCCGACTGTTGCAAATATTTCGCCATCACTTCTCCAACTGACAAACCGGATTCCTCCTTGGTGAGCCACAATTGTTGCAACCGGATCTAACGCGCGTGTCCAAAGATTAACTTTTCCATCGTCTCCACCCGTCGCTAATACTTGGCCATCCTGACGCCATTCCATACTCAGTACACTACTTTGACGGGATTGTATGGAAGCGATCAGCTTACCATGCTTAGTCCAAAGCTTTATGGTTCCGTCGTCTCCACCCGTTGCCAGAATTTGTCCATCACTATCCCAGCATATGCTATTTACCTGGCCTTGATCTGTCTGCCATGAGATTATTTTCTCACCACTACGAGTCCACAGATGAACAATTCCATCATCACCACTTGAAGCTAAAGTTTGGCCGTTGTTACTCCACCTAATGTCTAATATTCTGCCTTTATGAGCTTTCGCTGATATGATTTGCTTACCATCCCGAGTCCACAACTTTAAATTCCCATCAAATCCCGACGTAGCAAGAATTTGGCCATCCTTACTCAAACTTACTCTTAAGATACTCCCCCCACTTTTAACCTGAAAAGCGTTAAGCCACTTGCCATCCTCAGTCCACAGATCAACACTTCCGCTATCTCCTGTTGTGGCTAATGTTTTGCTATCTCTACTCCAACTCATACTCAATATACTTCGCCCAGGCCCTTTATTGCCTTCAGAAGGACCAACTGAAGTAACTAATTCTTTCCTTGGCATTAAAAGCCTCAAAAATTCTTTTGAACTGTTTTTAGATGACTTTTTTGTGAACAAAGCTAATGTTTTGCCATCATTACTCCAACTGACAATTTTGAATATACTCTTTTTATCTTCGAATATCGTAGTAGGTTTGAGTGCACGATTCCACCGTTTCACAGTTCCATCACGTCCACTAGTGACAAGAGTTTGGCCGTCTCCGATCCAACTTACATTAAAAACTCCTATTGGATGAGCTCGTAACGAAGTGATCAGCTCTCCCTTTCTGTTTCGCAACTCCACCATACCTTCACTTCCACTTGAGGCTAAGGCCAAAATCTGGCCATTTCTACTCCAACTCACACTCATTATCCTGCCTTCACCAGGCTTAGTTATTGAGGTAATCATTTCACCTGATCGAGTCCACAGATTCATCGTCCCGTCAAATGGACTAATAATCCCTTGATAACCTCCTGTAGCTAAAATCTTGCCATCCCTGCTCCAGCTAATGCTTTCAATAGTGCCTTGTTTAGCCTTTATTTTTCTTATTAGTGTGCCTGATCGAGTCCACAACTTAATAGCAGTATCAAATGCATCCACGCTCATTCCATCACTACCACATGTAGCGAGGATTTGATTATCATTGCTCCAATCCATACATACAACATGATGTTGAAAAGCCTTAATTGTTCGAATTGCTATGCCTGATCGAGTCCACAACTTAACTGATCCGTCCTCTCCTCCTGTAGCCAAAATTTGTCCATCAGAACTCCAACTTATACTTAATACCTTGCCTTCATGAGCCTCAATCAATTTGATTGGCTCACCAACTCGTGTCCATAACTTAACTGATCCATCCTCTCCTCCTGTAGCCAAAATTTGTCCATCAGAACTCCAACTCATGCTCATGACCTTTCCTTGGTGAGGATCAAAGAGACGCTCTCGAATGTTGAATAATATCTCTAAGAGGGTTCCTATAGGTCTCAGTGCAGGATATTGTTCTAGGGTCAGTTTGTGATTGACTAATTGGACATCATATGAGGCTGTTTTTTGCTGAACTAAGAATTGTAATTCTTGACCCATTAGTAGTGCATTTAGCAACGCTCCAGACTCATCTAATCGGAACTGTCTTAACACTGCGGTATTTTGACGCTCAAGCTCAGACCCTTGTAAGGCAATACGAGTTCTTAATTGGGCATCCTCCAAGTCAACTTCTGCTTTTCGACGCTCTGACTGAGTGCGCAAAAGTTGAATTTGAGCAGCTTCTAAGTAGTACTGTGCTTGATACTTTTCTTGTTCTAATTCATGTTTAGATTGGCTGACCTGTCTAAATCGCTCTTCAACCTGTCCAACTCTTTGTCGCGCCCGATGAAACTTTTGTAAAGCTTGTCTTTCTTTTTGGCGAGCAGCAGTGACCCTACGTTGGGATTCACCAAGTTTATTCCTTGCAATCTTAATCTGATTTTTGCGCTTCGTAAGGTCTTTATTGATCCTTATTAATCGTTGATCTTTTATTTCAATTTTATCTTGAGCCTCTTGTACCTCTTGCTCAAATTGTTTTGCCCTGATCCCTGCCCGATTTGCTCGTTTTCCTTGGTTCCATGCCAAGACAACTGTTCCGAGTACGACAACCACTGAAACCACAGTAGTTGTGAAGAGTTGTTTAGTAGCCCTTTTGCGAGCCGTCGTAAGAATAGCCTTTTCTTCTTGTTCGACCTGCAAACGTCTTTCAGTATCCTGACGCTCCAAAGCTTGACTAGCATCCAGAAAGTTCCGATCAAGATCGCTGATGTACCGACTCTTTGCCCAAGCTTCAGCTTCTCGCAGCGCCTGCCCTCGCAATAGAAACGCATCGCTTTTGTCTATATCTGCATCGCGCCACTCTCGAAACGCCTCAGCATAAAAAGCAGGCCTCAGCTCGGCAGCAGCCTGATCAATCCATTCTTGGTCAAATATCGTGGCATAGATTGGATTTAGTGGCTTCAGCAACTCCTGTTCCTTCACCACCAAGCCAGTAAGCCGCAGTTCTAACTGCCCAGGGCTATTTTCATCACTCGAAATTTGCCTCTGCTGCAAAATCTGCTGATACAATCCCAGTAGTTGGCCTGCAATGCGTTCATCATGAAGCATCCGATCACGAATGGTTCGCAAATGTACAGGTTCATCTTGTGCTTCCCAATTCTCCAAGATAGAAGTTTGCACCAGATTCGCCACAACGGGTTTCCGTTCCTCCCGTTCTAGCACCAGATGACACAGCTTTTGTGTTAGAAACGGTTGCCCCCCCGTCCAATACAAGACATCAGCTACCACCTCTTCTGGATCATTTACCTTACCCTTTAGCCCTGCCACCAGTGGGCCTGCCTCGTGGATCTGAAACCCCTTTAGGGTAATTGACTGCCCAATATTAAATGGAGTTCGCTGCTTATCTGCAATTAAATCATTGGGTGAAGCGACCCCCAAAAAGCAGAACGTGAGATGTTGGTAGATAGGGTTATCAGCCCGCTGGTTGTAGCAAGCCCGGACAAATGCAAAGAAGTCATCTGTAGGAAACGGCAGACTCAGCACATAGTCGATTTCATCGATAAAAATCACCGTAGGCTGCTGCACAGCTTTCAGCATCTCGGTCTCAATAAAACGCTGAAATCGGTTCAAGGGAGAGAGTATGTGTTGCGCTTCCCACCAATCCACAACATCCAGATCTAAATCTAGCTCTAAAGCAATGATATCTATGAGTGAGACATACCACTGTTCAAAGTTTAACTGACTACCAATAAGCGTTAGATCAATTGCTACACAGGCAAATCCTACTTCTTGGAGCCTTGACATCGTCCTCACTCTCAGACTGGATTTGCCGGACTGCCTTGCATTGAGAACATAGCAAAACTGACCAGCAGATAGCTTCTCATACAAGTTATGGTCCGCTTCCCGTGTCACATAACTTTGGGCTGACTCCGGCAAACTCCCTGAAAAGATAAAGTGCTCCACCATCGCTACAACCCTGTACAATCCAAATGTTTTCGAAAGTAATCCCGAAAGAGCTGGCAACTGATCACACAGGCATTACCCTGCCAACTGACCAACCCCATGCTGTGAAGCTGAAACGCCTGTTTTGTACCCAGTTGAATGCCGTCTTCAGCCTCAAGCACCCTGCAGAAAGCAGTCTTCAGTGTTGGATCATTCTGCAAGTTGGACAGCAAACAACGCAGATAATTACCATAGATTCCCCCTTCAGTCGCAGAATCGGCCAATACCTCCATCAACGTAAGAGGATAGTCATGTAAGTTTGATAGTGCCTGCTGTATGAGGTCAGGATGTCCCCCCACCATTTCCATTAGGGGAGAATATCCCCGCTCATCAAGTTGATCCTCATTAATGTGAAAGCTCTGGGCAAGCTCTTTAACCTGAGACAAGGTAAATGTGGGTAGGACGATTGGCTTCCCTACATTAAAAGGCGAGTAATTAATATCTAGCGTAGGATAAGATTGCGTGGAATTAACCACAATAAGATGTAACTGCTTCCAGCACTGGCCAGTAGTGTTACTAAGCTTTGCTTGTTCGTGCCACCCCCGCAATAGTGAGCAAAAATCTTTGAAAATGGACTCTCGCTCAAAGAGCACATCAAAATTATCAAAGGCTAAAATAAGTGGCTCTTCAATTTTTACTAGAAGATATTTTTGGAAGTAGCGAGTACAGCTTAGACTGGCCCCTAAACTGCTCCGCCAATATTTCTCAAATTGATCCTCAAGGTCTAGACTATCTGCCGTATTCGCGCAAAACCACTGAAGGAATGTTTCCAAATCACAGAAGATATTACAATCAGCCAGTTTTAGATCAATAGTTACCGTTTGATAGCCTGCCTCACTAGCACATCCCAACACCTGGTTCATCAACCAAGTTTTACCCATCTTTTGAGGAGCCTTAATCCGTACTAATGCCCCAGGCTGCTGAATCGCCTCAAAACATCTTGTCTCAATTGGAGGACGCTCTATATACACTTCAGATATGACAGAGTCAGATTGTCTGCGGGAATCGGGGGGTGGCTCACTGGGCTGATGCTTCTCCAGCCATCGCTTCATCGGCTCCTGAAAATTATTCTTTGAGACTGGCTCATTCAATGCCTTTCTGAGTTTGCGCCAAAGCTTATTGCCCACATCCTTGTTGAGATAGTCAGCCGAATACCCAAAGCGCTCAGCAATCTCCACATAGGTCAATCCTTCCCAAGAGCCAATAAGAACCTTGATCTCAACATCCCTCAGATGCATACCTGTACTTTGAAAAACAAGTGTATCAGCAACCTTGACAACCATATCTTGAGTCAGGTTGATGCTCATCACTAGGACCGATTGACAACACTTCAATTAATCACATGGTATCGCTAGAAGTTCAATCGGTTTTCAAATTTCCTGATTATTGCTGATTAGCTTCAATGAGTTTTGCTACTCATCCTGACAAAACCTGATTTTTATAGTAGTTGATGCCTTATTAGCGAAGATACTATCAGGATTAGATATCCTATTTCTTCCCCATTGAGAATTTAGTTTGTCTCCTGAATGATTGGACTTATCAATTCAATCGATGTGATAAAAAATTGGGTCACTCAAGGAGAATAGAAATGAAATGGTATACTGCAGCCGCATCATTAACTGTAGGACTTCTAATTCCAGTTTGTGCGTTTAGTCCAGTCGCAGCAACTGAACAGCTCCCCAAAAAACTTACCGAAGCCTTTGATGCTTCGACAAGGATAGGAACTAGTGAAAATAACTCTAGCTTAAGGACTGTCCATGATAAGAATCAAACCAGGGCACAAATCCCTTTCAACTTAAGCAGACTACTCGATCAAATCGAACGGCATCGAGACTTTTTGCAAACCTATGCTCTCAGCGAAGCCCATCGACTTAGTGCAGGCGCACCTGTTAGATGGGATAAAGCAACTACCCAATTTAACCTCCGAAACCGTCAGCTCGCTGTGACTTTGCACGGCAAAGTCAAGACACCTACCAAAATTTTGCGTGATAAATCGACAAATCTTACCCTTTATCTGCAACCAGATCGCCATTTCAATTTTCGATTGACAGGGTATCGTCTGAAAATTAACCGTTGTGGCTTTATCTGTCGCCGCAAAGCGAAGCGGGTAAAAAAACAACTCAAACAGCAGCTAACAGCACAAGCTCCTCGCATTGAAGCTACCGTCAATAACAAGGTTAGAGAGATTTTACGTAACACCTTAAAGGTCTCCAGCCATCAGGCACAACCAGCATTACAGGACAAATAAGTAGACGATACCAAAATCTCAAGATCAAACGGTTTAACGCAAGTAGCATTAAAGCGACAGAGTTTGACTAGTCCAAGTCAGCATTTTCTTTCTCTTCCTTAAATACACTTCCCTCAAGCCAAGTAGAACCAAGGCTGCTACCCAGAAACATTCTTGAGTTTCTTTAAAGGGGCTGCTGTCTTAGATGGCTGGAAGATAGGCTGACAAATTTTTTAACCAGCTTGTTGACGAGCATTGACACTCTCAGTAATTTTTTGTGCAGCTAAACCATAAGGTATTGGATTGGATGGAAAAAATAAAGGATTTGAAGGAATACATCAAATTTAAGCAAGTTTCTGTGGAGAATTAAATTATGGGTGTTGTAGAAAAAAGCAATATTAATTTCATCGACAGTCTACTGGATTTGTTGAAATATGGTGAAAATATTGGAGAAGGGGCTGTAATATCTTATAGCTTTATCAATCAAGTTGGTGTAGGCTTAAATCCTCTTATAAATGAACAGCATCAAGAGCTAGTACGTAATGGCTTTGCAGCATGGAGCGAAATAGCAAATATTGAGTTCATTGAAGATCATGCAGGAACAGGGCAAATTGCCATTGCCACACGAGCTGGAGGTGTTAGTAATGGTGGAACAAATGGTGACACAGGTTTTTTCAATATAGGCTTAGACGCATTGAATGCTGGTCGCATTGATGTTGTAATCCATGAAATCGGTCATGCTTTAGGTTTAAAGCACCCAGGGAACTATAACGGCGATTGTGATCCATCCACAGGTAAAGTTTGTAGTCCTCCACCATATCTTCCTGAAAGTGAAGATAGTACTCAGTACTCAATCATGGCAGTAGGTTATCGTCAAAATCCAGGAACTGATGTCGGACCCACTACACCCATGCTCTATGACATTCAGGCTATTCAGTACTTATATGGCACTAATACTGACACTCGTTCTGAAGGGAACGTGTATTCATGGGACCCCAAAAAAGCCTTTACTGAAACTATTTGGGATACCGATGGAACTGATATGATTAGCGCTGCTTTTCACACCCTTGATGCCACCATCAATTTGACGGAAGGAACGTTTAGCTCAATTGGTCCCAGAGCTAATGATAGTGATGTAAGTGCGTTTAACAATCTTGCGATTGCTTATGGTGTAGAAATTGAGAATGCTAGCGGAGGATATGGCAACGACACCATCTTTGGCAATACTTCAGGCAACTACCTTTATGGAAGTGCTGGGGATGATCTATTAAATGGCTTGAAAGGAAACGATCGACTTCATGGAGCATCAGGCAATGATGTATTAGACGGTGGTCTCGGAATAGATTTCATGAATGGAGGGTCAGGAGACGACACCTATTACGTTGACAATGATAAAGATACCGTTCGTGAATCTTCAATAGAAGGGATTGATAAAGTTTATTCATCCATTAGTTATGCGTTAGGTGAAAATGTCGAGAACCTATCATTTGCTTATGCTGAAGGTAATCTTAATGGATTTGGAAACAGCCTAAATAATCGCATTGACGGCAACAGTTTCGCCAATCAGTTAAGCGGAGCCCTGGGAGATGACACCCTGATTGGGTGGCTAGGGAATGATACTCTCCAAGGTGAGTCTGGTAATGATTTACTTGATGGAGGCTTTGGCAATGATGACCTATTCGGGTGGTCTGGTGATGACACACTAGATGGGGGTGCTGGTGCAGACCATTTAATTGGTGGAATTGGTGATGATCTGTACATGGTTGATAACTATGGTGACCAAACCAGTGAATTTGCAAATGGTGGCATAGACACCGTTGAGTCATATTTGAATAGCTTTGGTCTAACTGACCATATCGAAAACCTTCACTTGAAGGGAACCAGCGCGATCAAGGGGTTTGGCAATGCTAGTCATAATCACCTGACTGGTAACTCACAATCCAACTTTTTGAGTGGATTAGCGGGCCAAGATACGCTGAAAGGGTTGGCTGGAGATGACACTCTCAATGGTGGCTCTGGTGATGACAGGATGTATGGTGATTTAGGCAATGACACATATATAGTTCATGATGAAAATGATGTGGTTGTAGAACTTGCAGAGGAAGGCCAGGATCATATTTACTCCTATACCGACTACTCCCTCAGCCAGAATATTGAGAATCTGACCCTGCAGGGAGTTGCTATTTCTGGCTATGGCAATCATCTTGATAACAGCCTTACTGGCAATTCGATAGATAATTTTTTATCCAGCGGTAGCGGTAACGATACCTTATTAGGGCTAGGTGGCAATGATTCACTATACGGTAGCTCTGGAGAAGATCACCTTTTGGGTGGAGAAGGCAATGACTCCTTATATGGACAGCTTGGCAACGATACCGTAAACGGCGAAGCAGGTCAGGATTTTCTCTACGGCGATGACGGCAACGACATCCTAAATGGAGGGATAGACAGTGATCTATTGGTTGGTGGTAAAGGCTCAGATATACTAACTGGCGGTACTGGCAATGACCAATTTCGCTTTTATTCACTTAGCGAAATTGGTGACACCATTCAAGATTTCTCAATATCAGAAGGCGATCAAATACAATTTATCGCTCAAGGATTCGATAGCGATTTTCTAGCCTCCGGTCTTCTTGATGAAAGTATGTTTTCTATAGGTTCATCTGCCACTCGATCCAGCGATCGCTTCATCTACAACTCTGCTGAGGGGAATCTATACTTTGACCCTGATGGCACAGGCAGTATTGAAAAAATACTCCTTGCCACATTAACTGATGCCCCAACATTAGCAAGCAACAGTATTTTCGTCTTTGCTTAAAGTTTCTGATTTAACAGATTCCCTCGAAAGGGAATCGCTATAGAATCCATGTTGTGAGAATCCATATTTTGAACCATTAAGTGTGATAACTGAAATATTTTGGTTCTTCTCACGATGTTCGCTCGAAAGACATATTATGTCTCTCCTGAAAATTTTCAACAAAAAATCATTGAAGTTCAATACTAGGAGAATTAACAGTGATGACTACAAAACCAAATTTATTGCATGTATATAGTCTAGTATTTAGCACCTTTTTATCATTAGTTTCAATAGATACAGCATTGGCAGGAACTCAAACATTTAAAGAACCAACTTTGAAGTCCACTGATGGATCCATATACAGAGTAGACCGTTGCGTCAACTCAAAAAGATTTCCAGATCGCTGTAGCAATGCTGCTACAGAAGAGGCTGCAAATAAATTTTGCGAGGTTAAAGGTTATAAGTATGCTGCTGCATATAATTGGCATACCCGTCCAGAACAGAATGCTTGGATATGGAAAGAAGGAACTGAACCACCTCACAAAATGTATTTGAGAACATTCAGAATTATTAAAGGGACAGGAATGCTTCACGATGTGGTGTGTAGAGACTAATCAGTAACACTTTCGACTTAAATTAATATCGAGGATGGAGGTGCATTGTTTCTGAACAATCTGACCCATAGTCTGATCGGCTTCGTGCTTTGAGAGTGATTTATCGATTGTCAGAAGCAATGTACCTCAGGCTTATATGCCTTAAAAAAGTGACCTCCTTAGGAGCCTGCTGATAATGTCCTATCGCAGCTTTATCCATAAATTGTTGTTACCCGACTTAGCCATGCATGGTACGTTCAGCAAAAATGCTAATTGTTGTTGAAAAAGTGAAAGGCATATATTGCAAAACTCTATCTTTGATCATTGGAAAATTTGCTGCTAATTCAATATGTTCGATTCGGTAAATTATCGTTTTTTTAGGTTTAATCGTTCTCTCTTCTTATCAGATGGCATCTTGAATGAGATCGCAACTCTGAATCATCCCTTGGAGCAGGGTTTAGTTGCCTTTCAAGGGATGATTTAGAGATGGAAAGGAAGATTTACCTTCATCTATTTCTGAAGTCTTCTTTACCATTTTCAGTTTCAGCTATTTTATTCTTCAACCAAGAAGCAACTAATATTGACTTACCGCATCTAGGTTTTGCTAGGAATACTGACAAATCCAAATGGCTTTTACACAAGAACACATCATTTATTTTAGGGATGTCATCAGGCGACTTATTAGTTTGCATTGATTTACCCGCCAACAATTTTTTCAATAATCTTTCTAGCTTCAAAACTTAATAGCTTGAACAATCAGCCGTGTTATCAGACCGGAACTGAATGCTGGTACTTGTAGCATCCAGGATTGCACTGGTAATGCATTCCTTATCAACTGACAACGCGGGAATCCCCTTCCTACACTTTGCAGGTCGGGGAGGGAGAGTGGCTAGGCTGAGGGGATCGATCCCCCGAAGACTGGTAATCATTTAGATAACGCATAGCTTGTTCGATCTCCGAATCATTGATATTTGTTTTAAGCCGTACTGCCCTAGACGTTTCCAATTGACGTCATAGACCGAGACCTTTTTAGATTTACTGGTATCAGTGAAGCCTCCAACCCAGCCTGTAATAACCTGACCTTTAGTGGCAACCTGCACCTTATCCCCCGCTCGAAATCCAAAAGGGGTAACAGTTCCACCCTTGCGCTTACGAACACCACCTTTGCCGGGATTATCGAAGTGCAACGCTCTTCTAAAATAGGCAGGCCGGGTAATGATCCGAAACTCTGAAGGGGTAGTCTCTACAGAGCCGCGCCATTCATAACCATGCTCGTCAGTAGTCTGGACAATCTTGTACCTAACAAACTGACTAGCAGCCAAGGCAATACCATCGACGGCATGAGCCTCTGGCATCTGAGCTTTCTTGTCTGTGCATTTAATTAGGCTCAAGTGTTTACGGATCTGGCTGGTGCCGTTGCCATCTTTTTGCCAACCATGACGCTTGATAACAGGAGCAATGACTTCTAATTGCTCCATTGCCCAGTATTGTGCAACCATCACTGGTGAGAATCCCTTGCCTGACCTTGCACCCATGCGACCTGATGTTCTATCTACATCCGCCTTAACGACTTCATAGATAATCGAAGTGATAGGAAAAATCTTAGAGAGTTCGGTGATTACCCGAATCTCCATTAGCCTGGACGCTTTGATAGAAGGGGGGAGCTTGGATTGACGACGATTGCTAAACCGTTTCTGTCGATGTGCTCTAAGGTGAAACGCTATCTTGCGGTTGATGCGTCGTCCTCGCCTAACTCGACGCTGTAATGCCTTGCCTCGAACATTTTTGATGACTTTGCCATTTTTGATGACGGTAGCTCCCAAGCGTTCTTTAATCCGCTGGAAAGGTAAAACTAGGTGAGCGGTATATAGGGTGAAATGAGCAGATTGAACAGCGATACCTGAATAAGACGTGCCAGGGTCACAGCCTAAATGAATAGGTTGGGTTTGGGTGCCTGATGGATCTGCTGTGAGCTGAATGTAATAGATGCCAGCATCATTCCATTTACCGACAGCTTTGCCATCTCTGACCATGCGACGAGCACGGCTAGGTTTGGTGGGCATTAGCGGCTCACCTTCTGGTGATATGACTGGTATTCTTAAAATCATTGTTGGAGATAATCCTCTAATGAGTTGTGTGTCCCTACGACCACTGAATCCAGGATTTTCTAGCCTTTACGCTACGCCTTTTCTCAGAAGGCTTGTAGAGTGTCCGAGTTTGGGAAACGCCCGGACCTACGTACCTGTATTCAGCTCATGGTCTAGTCATGCTTTAGTGATCGGCTGAGACCGATCAAGCCCCTTCCTCAACCCTCAAGGGCAGGGAGGGGTCATGACTTAGCTCATACCAAGTAATTTCATCATTTATCTCTGGTTACTCTTTTTCATCCAGTTCTTTATTGGGCTGCACCTCGCACAAAAGACCTTGATCAAATGCCTCACACTGAGAACGGGGTAAGTCATTGATGGTTAGCTTAGGCGATCTAAAGCGTAATCGGTAGCACAGATCTCCTGAACTTCCACAAACTGAAATTTGGGGTGTATTCAGACCTAAAATCCAACCCGCTCCCAACACAGTCGCTAAAGACACTACATAAAACCCCCATGAACCAGCTACCCGAGTGCATTCTCTGGAACACCAATCAAAAAACTCTTTGAATTTACGGATTTGAGTGTCCCTGAGCCGTTGCCGCTCCTGCTGGACGTTGATCCATTCCTGACTGGCATCCAGTAATTTTTTTGCCTGCAACCGGGCTTTGTCCGCCACACGAACGTCAATCGTGTTACGCTCCAGTGCTAGCGTCTCTTCAATCACCCGATCTATCCATTCTCGGAGGCTTCTGGCAATGCATTCTGCTGCTGCGGTTGGAGTGGCAAAGGTTCGGCCCCCTTCAAAGGGGCTGACCCATTTCCCAAGTGTTGCTGTAATTCTACGGTTAAAGCTTCAAGTTCTTGAGTATGTTGATCAGAACCTAGATGAGTCGCCAGTCGCTGTGTTAACAAGGGCACGAGGTTACTTGCAGAACCTTGAGCTGCATGGTCAACAAGATTAAAGACTAACTGGTCTCCAGTCTGCCTTACATTGGATGCGACAGGATACAAAGGATTCTGATTGGTATTGAAGTGAATCGCTACATCAGCAAGAGTCTTGTCTTCAGTCAGAACAAGTCTAACGCCTTCATAAAATTTTGCCGCTTCTTCAGGACTGTAAGCCGGTTGCTCTGTCAACCCACAAGCTTGCAGGATCTCAACGGCAGCGGACAGGGTGACCGATGCGATCGCTTGAGCCTCTTTCAACATGTCAGGCATGAGGATTGGCTCAACGGGTGGCTGTTCTTGCGGCTGCTCCTGCTGTTTCTCCTTTTGGTAGAGTTCCTTAGCCTGCTCATAGGTCTCCACCCGACCATCTGTAAAGTAGGAGTTTACTTTTTTGAACTGTTCCTCATCTTCATCGGTTAATTTCTTTTTTTTAGCCGAGAATCCAATCACATCGAGCAAGGCATCGACTTGATCGGGCTCTAATCCGTAAATTGTTGCTAAATCATCTCTTGTACAAGCCATAGTGTTTCCTCTTGGATAGTAGTTGAGTAGTTGATGTTGAATGATCAAAGAAGAGCGCTGCCGATCAAATCATCATCAACACCGGACATTAGACTGGACATCGGTTGATCACGAGGGGAAGTATCAGTGCTTTGGGAAGAAGGTGTAACATTGGCCGCGTTTTCAATACCAAAGGTTTGGCGAAGATAGTAACAGTGACTCTCTAGCTCTCGGATAGAATTCAGTGCTGCTTGGCGGACCTGGGCTGGATCATTACCAAGGGCTTGTAGAGCAAAGGGATGCCAGTAGGCAAAAGTCGGAACTAGCAACATGCGCTTACTATCAGGCCAGACGGTTTGACTTGATTTGAGGTATTTGAGCGTAGTGGCGTAAGGCGAGTCACTGCTCACTTGAATACGTGACTGAAAATCATAACTAGGCATTTACGGGAACCTTTGCACTGTACAAGATATAGAAAAAGGCTTTGGGATCAGCTAATCGGATACTAAACGCATTCTGCTTTACCCAATCTCCGTGGTGTTTCTCGATATCCGTAATAATTTGCTCACACCAGCTTGTCTCAGCCTTACTAAATAGGGAGTTAAGCTCTCGTTGAAAATAGAATGCAGTCCCACCAGCAAAAATAACTTCGTCAACAGAGGATGGAATTTCCCGCTGCAATAGGTCTTCCATGGCAGCCCAATACTCAGATCTGGCATCCAATGCTGCCCTTTGAACTTGGTTGAGTGTTTGCTGTTTCAAGTCCCTGTCTTGGATTGAAATCAACTCCTTTAGTGCCTTTAGACTGACCTTGGACCCAGCCTCATAGATAGTTGCCGCAATATCTTGGTCAGCTTGTCCCGGCAAGAAGGGTTTTACAGCTTGGACAATTTTTATAAACCCCAAGTCGTTAGTGATCCCCTTGATCAATACCCCCCGATCCATCAGCAAGATAGAGACATTTCTAAAACCAATCATAATCACACAAACCTGGCGTTGCTTGAGACTGAAGCCTGACTGCCGACCCCGGAAAAACAAGCCAAACCCTTCTGGCTTGCAGTCTAAACTCTCAAGCTCAAAGCTAAGTTGTTGCCCCCTAAACTTAAAGTCTTGGATGGCCTCAAGCAGTGAGCGTTCAAACAATGCTCGATGCTCGTACTCGGACCAGGGCAACAGGAGTCCCAAACGGACTGCTGAACCGTTTGGTAGTTTCTTGCGCTGAGCCAGAATTCCAATAATTGCCAATACTTTATACAACGATTGCACAAACTTAGGCTCAGACAATCTAAGGTCTGTGTGAAATGAAAATTGCCGTGCGAGAAATCCAACCGCTCGACAATCATCTTGGTACTCAACCCATGCTGAATTTTGCGGTTCAGCATGACTGAACTGCCCTAAGCTGGTCAATCGTTGCTTGGAAACTTTGGCGACTTCTGGCTCCATCAATAGGAGTCCTGGTTTAAACTCACTGAGCGTGTAATAAACTTTGCCCAGTGATGAACCAGGATCGAAGGCGATAGTAATATCTGCCACGATTCTAATCTTTTGTATTTGTAGTAGTCGAAGGTTTGCTGCCAGCCGCTGAACCAAACGTTGGCCAACAACACTGAAATCATAGTTGAATTTTTTTGAGTTGGCAAATATCAGGATAATTCTAGGGGAAGGATATTCTATGGACCTTTGAAGTATGAACACAGGTAACTTCAAGGAATACTCAAGGTCTGATTAGGCTTATCTTTCCTTTACATTTAGATATTGGAAATATCAGGATAGAACTAGGAAAATACAAGGAATCTATATGTTTGTAATGAGGATGAATAAAGGAAAAACCAACGATTTTCAGTGAAGCGGCTATGTAAGTCACACCTTTTTTTAATCATAATTACATATCTAAAATCATGACCCACACAGTACGCAAATTTATTTTGACCAAAGATCTGGGATACAATCCCCGTTCTTCTAAGACGACTTTTCTTGATTTTGGATATATTGCTTCAATACTTCTGAAGGTGCCCCACCCACTGAGCAGACAAAATAGCTTGGACTCCATAAACTCTGTTGCTGGGGCTTCTGTAATCCAGCTTGGCCATATCGGCGACTAGAAACTTCCTTGAGTGAATTCACTATTAGAGACACAGATAGCTTAGGCGGATACTCAATCAATGCATGAACATGATCGGCCTTACCTTTGAACTCTAAAACCTGAAAATTCATTTTTTGAGCGACGGATCTAAAGGCATCCTCAATCACATCTAGTCCTTTAGCCTCAAAAACCTTCTTCCTGAATTTAGTCACACAAATCAGATGAATTTTCAGGTCAGAAACACTGTGTCTTTCCGTTCTTAGCTACTAAGTACAAATGTACTATAATAGAGTCATGAAGCTACGCTATCGGTATAGAGTCTATCCAACACAAAACCAGCAGACCAAATTGGCTCAGCTATTTGGTTGTTGTCGCGTTGTTTGGAATGATGCTTTGGCATTAGTGAAGCAATCTCAGGAGTTTCCCAAAAACTCAGACCTTCAAAAGAGTTGCATCACTCAGGCTAAGCGTACTGAACAGAGGTCATGGCTTAAGGAAGTATCTAACATTCCTCTGCAGCAATCTATTGCCGATTTAGGCGTTGCTATCAAAAACTATTTTGATTCCCAAAAGGGCAAACGCAAAGGGGCAGCCATAGGTTTCCCTCGGTTTAAGAAAAAAGATAACCGCCAATCTGCCCGATTCCGTAAGGGTGGATTCTCCATCAAAAATGGCAAGGTCTATTTGACAAAGATCGGCCACTTAAAGACGAAATGGTCAAGACCTCTACCGAGTGAACCTAGCTCCGTCACAATTATCAAAGACCGCAGGAATCGCTATTTTCTTAGCTTTGTGGTTGAAGCTGAGGTGCAGAGTTCACCTGCTCCCAATGATGCCGTTGGCGTAGACTTGGGCATCAAAACCTTTGCTGTTTTGAGTACTGGGGAAAAGATTGATAGCCCCAGCTATCAAAAACTCAACCGTAAAATCAGACGGTTTCAACGACGATTATCTAAACGATTAAAAGGGTCTAAGCGAAGAGATTTGGCCCGATTGAAAGTGGCTAAGCTCAAAGCAAAACTCAGGGACACTCGCAAAGACTTTTTGCATAAGTTGTCTTCTAGGCTAATTAACGAAAACCAAGTGATTGCTCTAGAAGACTTGAACGTCAAAGGGATGATCAAGAATCGTCGCCTGTCTCGTGCGATTAGCGAAGCGGGTTGGTCTGAGTTTCGGACGATGTGTGAGGCCAAGTCCCAAATGAACAGCCGTGAGGTTCGTGTCATCAGTCGTTGGGAGCCAACTAGCCAGTATTGCTCAGATTGCAGCTATAAGTGGGGCAAGTTAGATCTATCTGTTAGAGAGATTATCTGCCTTAGTTGCGGAACTCTTCAGGACAGAGATGGCAATGCTGCCACAAACATAAAGAATGTCGGGGTAGGGCATACCCACGACACTAAATGGACAGGGAGTGGGTGTAAGACCGATGTATCGGCTGTCTGCGATGAGCTGTCCACCCATCTAGTAGATGAACAGCTTGTGCTGTTTGCTAGCTAGAGAATCCTCGTGCCTTTAGGCCGGGGAGGATGTCAAAATGCGCTAAACTAAAGACCAGCTTTTTGATTGAATCTGCTTGCCACACTTTGCGATCGCGCTTTCGTTTCCGATTGGAACGAGTGTAATTTTTTTGCAGAGGGCAAATAAGATTAGCTGGATAAATACCATTCGTCGATGCTATCCGCTGTTAATGTCAGCCCTGAACTGGCTGCAAGTTACTACTACGCCGAAGATATATCCCCTCGTCAAAATCGATGGGTGGGCCTGGGCGCTGTCAAGTTGGGATTGAAAGGAGAAGTTCTTGAAAACGACTTTCGCAAAATAGCGTATGGTAAGTTCCCCAATGGCATCCGCTTTCGTCAGTACACCCCTCCGAAGGGATGCATGAGTCGAGCCTTTGTAGATGGCACCCTATCTGCACCTAAAAGCGTTAGTTTTTTAGCCTTGTTGGATAAACGCGCTGACGTACAGTTGGCGGTCAATAATGCCGTTGATACTACGCTTGGAGTACTTGAGCGTAATTACAGCCAATGCCGAATCATGACAAACGGCATTAGTCGAACTGTTACCACAGGTAATCTCATCATTGCAGTGTTTGAGCACCATACCAGCCGTGCCCTAGACCCCGAGTATCACCACCACTGCCTAATTGCTAACACCACACAGGCTCCGAATGGTCGGTACTATTCCCTCAAAAATGATGCTTTCTGCAAGCACCACCGGAAACTATTGGGGACCATTTACCAAAATGAGCTGGCCTGGAATCTGAGAAATTTGGGGTTCTCCATCAAGCCGCATGGCAATGGCACCTTTGATGTGATTGGATACACGCGATCGCAGATTCTCCACTTTTCTCAGCGAAGAGTGCAAATTTTGGAAACTGCACAAGGCCCTAGCTGGAAACAGAGGCATGTAGGCAACCTCAGAACTCGAACAGGAAAGCAAATCATACCTGAAGAAGATCTTAATCAGGAATGGGAGCAAAGGGCTGCTCTCATTGAGTTACCTCGGCTCGTTCCCCAGCCACATAGGTTAGCCCAAGTTTCAGATCTGAATCTAGAGTTACCCAACCAAGAGGAAGTAACCCAAGAGCAATTAATCCAAGACACTATTAATCAGCATTTTGGGGAATTTTCCTACTTCACCATCGAGGCCCACGTCAATCAAATTCTTCAACAATCAGGAGAGAACATCAATGCCTACGGAAGCCCAAGAGCTGACTCTTCAAGATATTCACGAACTACTCAACCAGCGGTTAGACCAGTTCGAGCAGAATCAAACTCTCTTTCAGCAGAGCTTAGAACAATTGCTGATCGACTTTCTCAAGCAATTAACCGAAAAGCTGGAGTCAGAAGGGTCCAACGAGCTACAAGAGCTATTAGAACAATTACAGAAAACCTTAGAAACCGTATCGGGACAACTTACAGATCAGGCCAGTACCGAAACGCAGCTTATCAGCTCCATGGCCAACTTAACCGAACAACTGTCCACCTTCAATCCTGGAAATTAGCTCGGGTAATAAGCAAGAGGAAAGTCCATCGTGCTGTGATTGCACATGTTGAACTTGGCAAGCTCAAAACCTTGAATCAGATGCTTCAGCTTCAATCTGGCCAAGTTGCCAAGGGTTTGTCACAACTGGAGCAATCTCTTTACAGAACAAGCCTGAAACTCTACGCAGTGCGGATTTCTAAGGCCGTCATCAAAGTGTCCCACCAAAGACAAATTCGGGAGGTGAAACTACCGGAACAACTCAATCAGAAACTTTATCAAAGGATTATCCAGAAACGGCCTTATCGAAAGATGCAACTTGCGATCGCAAAGTGCAGCAAGCAGCTCTCTCATCAACAGGGATTAGAAGCAGCGAAGTCAATTCGTACTATGTTCCTGGAGGTCGGTGTTGGTCAACAAGTTAGAGGGGGACACACCCTTAACGCGCAATCCCATATCTACAAACTTCAGGGGCAGCAGATCACTGTTGAAGCTAACGATGGGCGTGGACAAATCCTGTCAATACGTGGAGAGACAGTAGAAAGCAACCATTTAACGACTAAGGATCTAAAGGTTTTCCAAAAGCTGAAGCAAAAAGTGGAGAAATCCCTATCTCGCAAACGCGGGGAGCAACAGCCTCCATCGCCAAAATCCACTCGTCAAATTAACCCTATCAAACTTTAAAATCTGGAGGAACTTATGCCTACAGTCACCAACATGAATATTCAACTCGACCCCGATCTTGCCCAATGGACCCGCGACTATGTGACCTTAAAACCTATCCAACACTCATCAGAGGACTTGCAGGCACTGCTTAAACCATTAGGGCTGCTAGAGACTACCAGTTCTAGTGCTGACGATATATTGGCATCAATTGGCATTGCCATGATCTGCAACTATGCAGAGACAGATGGGGGACCAGGCCCGGTAGCGATTAGCCCCACGACCAGTCCAGAAACTGCAAAGCAGCTCCTAGAGACATACCAGCAACCCTCCTATCAGCAGCTTCGCCAGTCGATGGGAGTAACCCATCACTGGATTGTGTTACTGGGTCCAGACTTACTTCATGATTCCAACGAAATGCTGGAGGAAACGTGTGATTGGAGAGTAAACAACGACCCACATCCAGAATGCTCGATCATTAGCTTGGTTTATGACTAATGGCCGATCATCAGAAAGTTGGCCAGGGAACGAAGGCGGAGAACTGGATCAAGGGAGTTGCAAAGGACTATCAAATTCAAGGTAGTATTGCCGCTTCGGTTGAAGATGTTATCAAACTATTTGGGAAATACCACGACCACAAACTGAAGGAGGCAACCTTCAACTTTTCTCAGCGAAAAGAGTTAAAGCCCTACCCCGATGCACTCAATTTTATCGATCAAACCTTACACGGAATTAAAGGACAAAAGACAGCTCTCTCCCGAGATCCACAGTTTAAGCAGACTTTGAAGGATGTGTTACTCGATCAGTGTCTAGCGACTGATTTACTCGTTAAGGTCAAAGACCTCAAAGGACAAGAGCAGACCATTGCGATCGACGTGACGGTTAACCCGAATTCTCTCCCAAGTAAGCTAAACGTCATCCAAGGCAAACATAAGAACTCTAATCCCGGTAAAAAATTTAATACCAACCGAAATATGCCTTTGATGCGTGAACGGCTGGGAATTGATAAGCATATGGTTCTATGCCTTGACAGTAAGCAGTACCCACCCAAGGCTTCAGTGTTAGAGGCTATCTATGCATTTGCTAATGAAGCCAAGAAAACGACGGTTACTGATTTGTCGGATCAGGAGACGTTGAAGCAATTTAAGCCCCCAGAGCCCACGAAAGACGAGAAGACAGCTCTGATAATTGCTGATGCAGCTAGAGGGTTACTAACTGGCTTGAAACTGGGAGTACAAAAAGGGAACGCTTTGGAATTTAAGAGTAAATCTTTCACCTTTCAACAACAGGGCAATACTGTCTCGCTTTCAGCTCCCAACAGAGGTGAAATATTGAGAGTCAAAGACAATATCATTCAGGTGAATAAATTAAATAAAGAGGATATCCAGCGAGGCATGGATATTGTCCAACGAGTAAATAGTAAGTTGCAAAGACCGATTCCTGGTCAGAACAAACCACAACAACGGCTACCATCAAAAAGACTTAAATTATGATGGTGGCATTCTTAACTACTGGCAACAGGGTCAGCAACCTCTATGAGCTAGCGACCCCTCTCTAACGGAAGAGGCTTGCAAATTCTATAGCTGACCATGGCTAAGTCTTAACTGACTACGTTTTTAAGGCCAACTCACCCATAAATGCTTGCCAGTTTGTGGCTCTGAGGTTGGAGATTAAACAGAAGTATGAGGATTAATTCAGTGTCTCCAGCACGACAAACCTTAAAAACATTGCCGAGGCAAACATCACACGAAAGTAGAAGGGACGCAACAATGTCCAACTATGTTTTTGTTATTGATACCAACCATAGACAACTCAATCCTTGTACGCCAGGGGTGGCACGTTCACTTTTGAATGCAACGAAGGCGGCAGTCTATCGACGGTATCCATTCACTATTATTCTCAAGAAGGAAGTTACGGGACCAGTTGAACCTTGCCAACTCAAGATTGACCCAGGTTCTAGAGCAACAGGGTTAGCGATTCTCCAAGGCAATAGAGTTCTCTGGGGTGCGGAACTAACTCATAGAGGCCAATCTATCAAGAACAGTCTGGATTCTCGCCGCTCACTCCGCAGAGGACGACGAGGACGAAAAACCCGATATCGTCAGCCCAGATTTCTCAATCGAACTCGACCAAAAGGCTGGCTAGCTCCCTCCTTAATGCACCGGGTATTGACCACCATGACTTGGGTAAATCGGCTTATCAAGCTTTGCCCAATCCAATCCATCACCCAAGAACTGGTAAGGTTTGATACCCAAGTAATACAAAATCCTGAGATATCAGGTACTCAGTACCAGCAAGGCACTCTTTATCAATACGAGACACGAGAATATCTCCTCGAAAAATGGGGACGGCAATGTGCCTACTGCGGTCAAGAAGACACTCCTTTAGAAGTAGAGCATATTGTTTCCCGCTCTAAAGGTGGGAGTAACCGCGTCTCTAATCTCACAATTGCCTGTGTGTCCTGCAATCAAAAGAAGTCTAATCGTTCTATCGAAGACTTTCTATCGGGCAAACCTGATCTGCTTAAGCGTATCAAGGCCCAAGCGAAAGCACCTCTTAAGGATGCCGCAGCCGTCAACGCGACACGCTGGAAACTGTTCAAAGCGCTGAAAGAGATGGGCCTTCCTGTTTCAGTTGGGACGGGTGGTCAGACCAAATTCAACCGCAAGCAACAGGGCTTACCCAAGGCGCATTGGATTGATGCAGCGGCAACGGGGAAAGACATCCCCGAGCTTGAGTTCTGCACCTGTCAGCCGTTGTTGATTCAATGTTCTGGTCATGGCACACGTCAAATGTGTGGCACAGACAAATACGGATTCCCAATCCGTCATCGGTCGAAGAAGAAGATTCACTACGGCTTCCAGACTGGTGATATCGTCAAGGCTTTTGTCACGCAAGGTAAAAAGATTGGCTCTTATATGGGGCGTGTTTTATGCCGGAAGTCTGGCAACTTCGATATCTCGACAAAAGATGGACGAGTAGCAGGAATCAATCACAAGCATTGCACGCATATTCATAAAAAGGATGGTTACAACTATGCTTTCTAGATTCGTTGATTTGGGGTCTCGTTCGCGAAGCGTCTCGGAACGAAAAACCCCTTTAATTATCGTTCCTATCTCTACCCTCCCTACCGCATCGCTCACGCCCCTCGCTAAAGGAAGGGACTTCCTGGAGGTTCTGGTGAAGGAGGATATCAAGTTAGGCATGGATATTGTAAAAGGAGTTCCCTCTAAGTTGGAAAGATCTATCCCTGGCCAGACAGAACCGCAGCAAAGGCCATCATCCAAGGGACCAAAGTTGTAGTTTGGGTATCTATACTACCCTGCGCTACCATTTCCTTAGCTAACTGGGTGTTGTTAATGATGATCCAAAAACCTCTTTTCAAAGATATTCGGTGGCTCTTTTCCCTTGGAATAGTGGGTTGGTATATCATCTGTCCATCAAAAGGTGTCGCTCAAAATTACCCCAAAACATCCAGGCAATCGACACTGTTGTTGGCACAAAGTAAACCAAGTGCAGTTCAGTATTACGTCCGAGCACAGGAAGCGCTAGCAGATGGTGATTCAGATACTGCAATTAAACTACTCAAGCGAGGACTTCAGCTTAATCCTGAGCCAGGAATGAAAGGCTTAATGAGGCTAAGCCTATTTATTGTTCATCAATATTCTGGAAATCTTAACGCCGGATCACCAAGCGAAACATTGAACAGGAAGGCTATTTTTCATTTAACAGAGGCAATAAAGCTAAATCCGAATGCATTTTGGCCCTACGCCAGACGTGGTGACGCTTACTGTGCCCTCAAAATGGTCCAAGAATGCATTCGTGACCACACCAAGTCTATTAGTCGTAATCCAGACAAAGGTGATGCTTATTGGCGTAGGTCTGTTGCATATGCAGAAATTAATGATTTCAGATCCGCGATCGCAGATCTGAAAAGATCATCATCTTATTATCGGCAAATTGGGAAATCAAAGCAGGCAGAAACAATGGAGAAGCTAATTGAGGCTTATTCAGATGGCAGCTAGTTAAACTCTATCTGTTATTCTAATTCACCATACTTTGGACTCCACCATTTCCCCTTACTAAAGAAATAGGCAGCGTTTTTGTGCTTTGGCTTTGACCTTGCCTTTGGATCTGAGCATCGGAGCATTTGTTTTTGCTGGCCATCTTTTTGATACTTGTATATTTCCAGCTTCTTCTGGCACACAGGACAAGGATATTCAGTTAATTCTGCTGGCTCTTGAGGCATATCAGATTTAGCCTTGGGCAATTGCCACTGACCGTCTCTGTCTGACCAGAACATAACTAACCCCCGGCCATCATCAGCCGCGCAACCGTTCTCACACTTAAGAAAATGCCCTTTTTTGACCTTCCTACTAAGCACCTTAGACAGAAGTTGTTTACATTTGGGACATGAGGTTTTTGACTTCTCTAATGTTCTACCTGTAAGTTCCGGTAAGCCCTGCATGGCCTTGGCGAGTGCCGGGGCGAAGTAGCTCCGATTCCAGCCGATTAAATAAGCTTGCCATTCCTGATTCCCTCCCGCGATCGCATCCAAGGAACTCTCCATCTGGGCCGTGAATTCAGCCTCCAACAATTCAGGCAGTGCCCCACCCATGAACTGATCCACCTCCAGGCCCATAGAAGTGGGTTGGAGCCTACCCTTTATCAGCTCAACATAGCCACGGGTCTTAATGGTCTTGATCGTGGAATCGTAAGTAGAGGGTCTGCCAATCCCTTTCTTCTCCATAATTTCCACTAGCTTAGGTTCCCTGTATCGGGGAGGCGGTTGAGTCTGCTTTTGCTCAGAATTGGCCTGGGCTAGAGTGAGTGCTTGTTGTTCCGTCAGTGCAGGCAGCTCCCTATCAGCCTTGATATCCTTCCAATATTTTGAGTAACCCGCAAATTCAACAAGGTTGCCCTTGGCCTTCCACTGGATATCCCCAGATTGGCTAAGGACAATCGTTTTTCTAATTTGGGCGGGCTTGCACTGGGAGGCAAGCGCCCGCTTCCAAATCAGCACATATAACTTGAACTGGTCATCGGGTAGGGACTGCTTCAATTCTGCGGAGGGCTTGAATATATCTGTGGGTCGAATAGCTTCATGCCCTTCCTGGGCTTGCTTACTGACCTTCTGCTTGGCTACCTTCTTGGGAATATTGTCTGCATCGTTCTGCTCCAGCCATCTTCTGGCCACTGAACAGTAGTCCGGGGATAGCGCGACAGAATCGGTTCGCATGTAGGTGATTAATCCAGCCTCGTATAGCTTTTGGGCAACCTGCATCGTCTGCTCTGGACTGAACTTGAGGCGTGAACCTGCGGCTTGTTGCAGAGCTGAGGTGGTAAACGGTGCGGGTGGCTTCTTGGGGGCAACCCTGCCTTCAATCGAGGTAACTTGGTGAGAGTTATTCTGCGCGATCGCAACCAGTGAATCAGCGCCAGCCTGGGAAAGGACTCGCGTGGATTCTTCGGTTTTGGCCTCTGAACCGGAGTCCTCGATGTTGGTATAGTCCTGATCATTGGCCTGGGTGCTTCCGTGGTAGTAAGCCCTGAATCCTTCGGCATAATCCACAAACACCGACCAGTAATCCTCGGGGACAAAGGCTTGAATCTCGCGCTCTTGTTGGCAGACCAAGTGGAGGGTCGCTGATTGCACCCGCCCCACTGACTTAGCACCATTGTTTAAGCGCCAGACCAGGGGGGAACCACGATACCCGACCAGCTTATCCAAGCAGTCTCGACACCTACCGGCTTGAACTAAATCCATATCCAATGGACGTGGAGTTGAAATAGCATTGTTTACTGCTGTAGGCGTAATTTCTTGATAGACCACCCGTTGAGGATTTTTTAAATTTAAAACCTGAGCGATATGCCAACCAATCGTTTCTCCTTCACGATCTGGATCGGATGCTATATAGACTTGATCTGCCTGACGTGACGCTTTTCTCAATCCAGAAATAGTTTTTTGGGCATTCGCATCTCGTGGAACATACCGGCATAAAATCTGATTCCCTTCAATATCAAAGCCCAAAGATCCTTCCCCATCATCCGCTAACTGACGAATGTGCCCTACAGATGCCTTAACATCCCAATTAGGACCAAGAATCGATTTGAGCTTTTTGATTTTTCCAGGAGATTCAACAATGAGTAAATTTCCCACAGTATTTAACCTTGAACCGACTTGTAAATTTCAAAGGAAGTTGCAAGATATGTTGTTGACCTGAATAAAATTAAGATTTTCCTAATATCAATTCATGATCATTACAATCAGAAGACTCAGATGTCTCAGGTATTTTTGTTTGTAGTTCTGAAACCATAGAATCAGTTTTGCCTAAATGAATGAGTATATCGGCTCTTAGCTCCACAGCCTCTTTGCAGTATGGATGAGCAGCAACATACACATTTAATGCCTGTAGTGCAACTAAATAGTTTCCTTGATTTGACTCTTTAAGTACATAGTCTTGCCAGGTCTGAGATACACCAAAATCACTTGTAAAAACAATATACATACCAAACAGCGCCATCGATAACAAGCCAATGGGTGAGAGTATTAGGGCCATCATTGAATATGACCCTAATATTCCTGACGTTTTACTGAAAAACCCCATTGAGATTATCCAAGCGACATCACCTACCTTTTTACGGCAACTGGTCTTTGTTTTGCAACTGGGGGTTTCTGTTGAGGAGTCTGAGTCTGCTTGTCCGCGTACTTATCACGGCCTTTTTGTCCGACTTTATCCAGAAGGCCCTGCTCCTTTGCCGTTAATTGCTCTGAAGGAATGGGCTCACCAGACTCTTTACGGGACATCGTTACCTGTCCATCTTTAGCCATCTTGAGATTGTAGTCTTTAGTTTCAAGAACCCTAGAACCGTCATCCTGTGGAGTGCCCGCATTTTTTATTGCCAATCGAACACCAGGATCTACGGCCTTGAGCGCAGCATTGGTTACTTTGTTCACGGCCCCCTTAGTAACTTTTTGTGTCTGAGACTTTATTTGCTGACTTTTATCTTTGACTCTCTGGGACCATTTCTGAGTGACGGACTTATAAGCTGAGACTACTTTATCTTTTATGGTTTTCAGCCATTGACCAACAGAGCTTGAGCGTTTCGTCGCAACCGCTTGCTGGGTATCTTTATTCTGCTCTAGTGCAGCTATCCGTTGCTCTAATTTAGCGATAGCCGCCTGTTGAGCAGCAACCATACCTTTCAGCTCTTCAACAGAAGCTGATAAAGATTGCTTTTTCTCCCCAGATTGCTTTGCCTGGGAAGAGCTACCTGTTTGCTGCTTCACTTGCTCAGACTGCTTAGCAGCTTTTTTCGTTGCTTCCGTTAAGGTATCAATGGCTTGATCCAGTGATTTTTTCGACTTAGTTGAGCTAGATGCAGCCTCTTGAGAAGTAGATTGCTTCTGCTTCTCTGATTGAAAAACCCCTAAATCATCGTTTACTTTGCCCTTGCTTATGTGGGCAGCAGGATCAGACATATCTCCTACATACACCTTGACACTACCTTTAACCTTCTGAGGGTCTGAAAAGGCTTTTTGAAAAGTATCTCGGTGTTCAGGTTTGAGATTGTACTTCCCATCTTTGGCAGATAGCGTTTCTGATTTGTAGACGTTGACCCTACCTACTTTAATTGTGACGGGAGTATTGTCTGGAAGTCCTTTGGCTTTAGCAGCTTTTCTAATTTGTGCAATAGCTTGGCCAATCGAACGTAATACGTCTTGGGCAGATTCTGCTGCACCTTGAGCTACGCTTAATTGTGTCTGTTGTCCTTCTTGGCCATTGTCTGGCAGATCTATTCCTTGTTCTGGCATGGTGTTAACCTCAATCTTTAGCTAAATGTGGCAATACTTTGGGAAGCTTATTCTTCAGGCAATTCAGGGAGCACTAGATCCTTGATCATCATGTTGAGCACACCTTCAGCCGCCGCAATTTCAGTGGGCAAAACTAATCCACCGAGGGTATTCAACAGAATCTCACCTTGAATTTCGCTATATCGAGGCGTGCCATCCACATCAATACCAATGACATCATTGGTGATCTCGAAGATGGAGAAATCACCATCCACCAGTTCATCATCATGAAAAACTATTGCTGGCTCCGCTGACAGTCCTCCATATACTTCAAGGATTTCGGCTTTATATCCATCAGGTAGCGGAGTTACCGAAGCAAACTCAGCCGCACTAATCACTTGGTCGGGGTAATCTTGAGCGAATTGATTATATATGGCTGTTGGAAGAATCTTACGAGCCATATCCAGATCGCTTTCTAATAATTTATTCATTGCTTTATCTCCGTTATAGGTTTCTAAACTCTTCAGCATCCTTAAGACGCTGCTTCTCTAATGCAGCCTCCTGCTCTGGCGTCAATCGAGCTTTTAGAAGCTCGTATACCTCTTGATCTCGATTCCGAAAATCTTGATTTGTTGGCATTGAAAAAGCTGATCTTTCTATCAGCTCTTGCCGAATCTTTGGCCATTGTTTTACGCTTGCGTTTACCTCATCAATATCCCTCTGAGGAATGACGATGTTTTCCACCAGGGGAACACGAACATTTTTACCATCACTATTGCCACGACTGAAGATCAGTGCTTTTCCACGAGGGAAAGTGGCAATTTCATTTGGTTCAACTAACTTAGTCGTTTGGCGCTGTTCAGCATTGGTTGTAGACCGACTTTTTCTACCGCTACTTCTAGATCTTTGCCGAAATAATGCGTCTTCACTACCTGGAAGTTCTGCGAATAGCTTAGCAGATTCTGACTCATTGAGCTGGAAAATAGCTTGAGTCGTGCAGCCACCAAGAATACGGCTTGCCCCCGGCTTCGTATAAAGCTTTTCTAGCATCTCCATACTTTGAAAGCCCAAAATTGTGCAAAGACCTGCTGAGCGCCGTTGGTTCAACCAATCATCCAGGGCGGGTAAGAAGATAGATGGTATTTCATCCAACCCCAATATCAATGGAGTCTGGCGAGGACGAGTAACATTACGATTGACAACTAAGTGCAATACCGTTGCAATAATAGGCAACACAACATCCACACACTGTCCATTAACTCCAAATATCAAGAGCTGCCGACCCTCTAAGTCAAGTGGCATGTTTGTTTTGCCACATATTGCAGGTAGTACATTAGGAGTCATTAGGTTGCCCAAGGTATTGGACACCGTAGACACAATACTGGCGAATGTCTCAGGAGAATCCTTTGAGGAAATCATGGTATCAAATACCACTTTGACCATCTCTGGAATATCAGCCTGTTCAATGAGATCTGCCAGATTTGGTGTTTTGAGAATGCTCCTGCACATCATTAGGTCTGGATACTGACTCATTTTGGCCAGCATCATCAACCCCTGAATGAGCTTTTGGGCTGCTTGGGGAAAAAATGGATTGCCTTCGCTAGACTTTGCCGGTGTGAAATTCCTATGCAAGACCAAGGCAAATTGACGTGCTATTTCAGCATCCAGCTCATTAGCCAATAAATCGACTGGATTAACAATGCATGACTCAGGCAAGCTGGGAGCGAAAACATTGACTTTATAACCTCGTTTTTTTGCTATGCCAATTAATTGCGAGGTTGGCGACTCTTTATCCGTATACTTCAAGTCGAAGTAAATGACTGGGAAATGCTGGTCAAATGCTGCTTTAATCAGTCGGTTAATCAACGAGTAGGACTTTCCCGAACCCGTTGCCCCGATCGCGGCTGTACCAGCTTCCATGTTCGGGAAGTATAAGGTTTGTGGATCTTCTGGAATACTAATAACCGTCTTCTTCCCCTTCTTCCGGTATCTCAGTCCTTCAGGGGTTTGGATATACAACGCCACCTCGTTATGCCGCCTCCGCTTGATCAGCTTCATAGCTTCTTTGCGGGCAGCAGCTTTGTGGGTATCTGTTGCAAGTTGCCCCCTCGCCAATACACCCTTGCGCTTTTGACCTTTAAAGTTTGTCGCGACTAACAGTCCCAAGCACGCATAAATCCCTAATGCGGGGGGAGACCATAGATAAGAATCCACATCCACCTTAGGTGGAGACTTAGGGTTTTCGACGGCTTGGGCGGTGAAATGCTTCATTTGTTCTCAATGGCAGAGTTGGCCATAGCAACCAAGAAATCCAATTCTTGATCATCAGGAATCATCCCTCCCCGGAGACCGATCGCATAGCGGTATCTGTCCTGATCCCAGACGATTTTAGAAGTAGAGCAATGGGCTCCACAGACCCATGGAATAAATAGTCCTTGATTGCCATTAGCCAGGGTTACGGTTTTTTCAGGTAGTGGAGATTGAGCAAGAGGTTGCCATGAACGATCTTTCGGATTTCCATATTCCTCCTGAACAGTTTGACCCGTTAAGACTTTTCCCTCTAACCTGCCAAAGCTACACACCGTCGCCCCCTGGCAGTCTGGATGAACATCTAGGGAAACCTTATATTCTTTCTCTTCAGAAAGAAGTATTGAAACAGAAGACCGTTGTACGTCTGGAATCTTCCGGGGCAGGGCTGGAGGCACCGATGTTTGCTGCTTTAACGCTTTCTCAATTTGGTTGAGACCTGTAAATTGATTCAGCTCAGCTTTAACGGGCCTATTAGAGGTTCTGCTCAGGACAACCAAGCTGGTGCCCAGGAGGAATAAACCCAAACCCATTGCTAATAATTTCTGTCTCTTAAAAGCTCGGATGATCTGCATGACTTGCCCCCTAATGCATATTTAGCCCCAAGGCAAACTGATCTGGCGTTAGCTTACTGGTCGGTTGCAAGTTTCTAGGGATTTTGATGTCAAGCTGTTCAAGGGCCTTGTAGAACGCTCTTGGTATTAAGAGTTTAGGATTTTCCCTCGATTGCCTTGCTAACTCCGCTTCCAATTTATGCTTTCCTCCAATTTCAGAAATCACTTTTTGGTAACGTTGCTTGGACAGTTCTATCGCCAGATTTTCATCAATAAGTGTTTCTAGGGAAACCGCCTGCTGCTCAGGATTGGCATTCAAGGAATTGCAAGTTCGATTTGAAACTGCAATTAAGGGCTCCCAGTAAGCATTGTTATTATCGAAATTTGCTCGGACTAAGTAATAGGTCTTTGCTCCGTAGTAAACCTCGCCTAAGAGATCGAGTTTTGCTGCTTCTTCGGGAAGACAAGGGTATGTTGCTTTTGGCAGCTTGGGGTCGATTTGAGTTGTCAGTTTAGCCTTAACCAAATCAGTATCGGGCAACTGTGATGAAGATAAATTGGGTAGAGCGATGATAGCGATCAGTGACAACAGAATCGCTGACAGCCCCAAAGAAACAAACCACTTCCGCCTCATCTCTTTCAGCAGTCGTTTATGCATATTCATCGAACATCCTCCTTAATAGAGTGCGGCGTACTTGCGTGGATCATCTCGGTAGTTATCTGGACTTCCTGGTATCACCTCAAAATGAAGATGAGGACCAGTTGAGTTGCCAGTACTCCCAACTTGGCCAACTTTCTGCCCCCGATTAACTGGGCTTCCCACTGGAACATTGATTTTCGATAAATGGCCATACCGAGTAAATCGCTTACCTTTATGTTCAACAACAACGCTGTTGCCATATCCTCCCTCCCATTGAGCCCTGACAACCTTTCCGCAGTCAGCGGATAAAACTGGACTCCCAAAGGGTGAACCAATATCAACACCGGCATGGGTAGAATAGACCCCTGATATAGGGTGGATTCTCCCACCAAACGTGCTAGTAATTGGCCCTTGTGAAGGCTTGATCATTTTGGTGCCTTCCCCAGCACAACTACCTCCAAAAGCTGCACATTTTTTCATAATTTCCTGGTACTGACTGGCATGATTGGCGATATCTTGTGCATCATCATTTCCACCCAGGATCTGTCGAGCACCCACATAATCGACTTGTGATTGATTGATGTAGCTATCAAGGCGTTTGCCAGTAAAGGCTCCATGCTTCATCCCCAGTACTAATACCTTGGCCGAAACTTCAGGATCATCTGCTTTGCCTGGATCTCTAACCAAATCAACACCAATAAGCTTGGATAGCTTTTGATAGGCGGGTTCTCCCGTTAGGCTTGCTAAGCCTCTAGGGTAATAATCACCATAGGTGTTAGAAGCAATCAGATTCCCCCACTCATTCACTTCCACCAATGAACCATCTTGAAATGCACTGGCAACTACGTAGGCAGTCTGTGATGGTGTTAGCTTAGCCTTTTCTGCTTCTTTGAGGATGTGAGGAAGACTGGAAGTATTACCGAGCTTTTCTGGGGGAAGCTTATCAGAAATTTTCTTCAAGCACTGATCACCAGACTCGCCGGTGTCTGAGCTTGAACCAAACTGCTCATCCAATTGCTGAATTTGATCCTTGATCTGGTCCGGGATCTTCACATTAGGTTCCGGTGCTTTCGCTTTGCCAGAAGCTGGGTCAAAACCAACCAGTAAAGGGTCGCCTTCATGAATGGTTGCAAATTTAATGGGTCCAAAAATGTAGGGGGCACAACCCGCAGCACCGTAACAATATCCACCGAGATAGATACTCAGCTCAGAGGTGCCTGTAGCCTCATCCGTATCAGAAATCACCAATTTTATCTTGGACTGTCCCCCAAACGGCATCCTTCCTGTAGGTTCTTTGCCCCCGAGTGCTTTACCTACAGCCCCTGAACCCCCCGGAACCATTTGCCCTCCTTTCTCGGGCTTACCCCCTTTGATCCACCGGGCACCATGCAACGGGCCTTTCTTACCTGCGGGATCACGTAGCTCTAGATAGGCACAGTTTCGTTGTTTGCAGGGCACTTTAAACCCAACCACATTACTACCTGTGATCGGTTTATGGGTTGATTGAGACTCTTGCGGCCCCCAAACCACGTCCACAATGCCTATGGGGGCTAGACTGAGATTTCCTAGGGGAACGGGAAGTTTGTTTAACGGCACATTCCCCAAACCTGCTTCTGCAATCGTAAATCTCTGGTAGCCGGGAAATTGATTTAGCGGAACATCCTGTAAGCCGGGTATATCGGCAATATTACCTGGATTTAAAATACTGTCTAACCTCAACTCACCAATCGCTGGGTTGGCCCCTAAGATATCCTTTATCTTTTTATCCACAAGGGGAATTAAGACTCCCTTCGCATAGCTTTTGGCAGCATTATCAACCACCTTGAAGATCGGACTCACTTTTCCCAGTGGGAGATCGCCTAAACCTGGAACCGTATCAACAATGCCATCGATACTTTGTGCAGAAACAATTCTAGCTGTGTTGATTCCAACCGTTTTAAAGTCGATCCCCTCTTTGCCCTTAGATCGGTCGTGCGCCTCTGCTAGGGTTAAATCTGCAACTTTAAACTCTTTGGCATCTTCAAGAGTCAGGACATCTGATGCAGCATCACCTGTATTCCACGTAATCGGTCCTTCTCGCTTGAGGGCTTGCTCAAGTTCAGGAGTGATTGGAATAGACTTCGTATTTTCAAACTTCAAATCATTGAAGGATATCTGATCAAGGTCAGGAGCACCATCTTTCTGCGGTAACTCTGGAGGGGTCAAAGGCACACCTTCTGGGGAAGCTGGCGCGATTTGTTCAGGCGCATGTTGATCGGGTCTCAAGGAAAAAGGATTGACACTGTCATTGAAAACATTCCCTGGCTTGAGATTTTGGGCATACATGGCCCATGGAGCATGAATGCCAATGAATAAAAAACAAGAGAGCAGGAATAATATCGCTCTTCTGAGTAATTTTTGTCTCATTGTTCTTTTTCCTTTATTTCACGGAGACCTGGGATTGCGCTGGCGGTAACCCACCTAGCGTGAGCAACTTTTCAATCAGGGCTTGAGGCACACGGGCTCTCTTAGCGGCATATTGACGGTTGTGGCCTTTGCGGAGGAGATAGATTACGTCCTGGGTTTTCCAATAGGTATTAGATCGAAACCTAACAATGTTTTCATCGTGGGCTTTTAGCAGTCCACGCGCGATCGCATTGGCTTGGTCATGGGTAGTGATCTTTCGGCCTTTGGCCTTTTTCTCTACCTTGACTGCCGCTTTCTGTGATGGGATAGATTCTGTTTTGGTTAGAGTTTGTGGTTTTGACGTGGGAGGAGGCTGTACTTCAATTTCCACCTTTTTATCAGGAATGGGAGTTGTCTTCTTTTTTGGACTAAATTGTTTTTTTTTACTGGCGGGTGCAGTAGGGGGTGGGGCAAGACAGCCATCTCCTGTTCTTCAGGAGTAGGAACAGATGGGGCAGGGAATTTCTCTAAAGACCCTTGCCCCATCTGGATTAGGCGGGATAAAACTGACTGTTTGATACCAACACTTCGAGCGGCTTCACTAGGATGGACCCCCTGATTGACTTGGGCAATAAATTTTTCCAGTGCCTGCCATAGGGAACTGCCTCTTGTTAAGAGCCCTTGGCCAACAGCGACTCGCATTCCTGCTTGAACTGCGTTGATACCTTCTTGATGCTGAGTGAATGCCTTGGTAGTCAGAGCTGCCGGTGTCGGTGAAAAACGCGGTTCTGCATCTGGCGTAATAGCGATGAAGTAAGGCCCAGGCGACCCTAATTTCACCTCGAACACATAATGATTGGTTTCTCCAGACTTATCTAGCGTGATAAAGGTAATCGATGTGTTTCCGGTATCTCGAAGGGCGGTTAAATGTACTAGTGAAGCACCTTGTTCAAGCGGTGGAGCAGCTTCAACATGTAGTAATGCTTTGTTGTCAGATAATACTTGATATACTTTTTCTTCTATTTGAGAAAAGTCAACGTTAACGCCACGACTTGGCGTTAACGGAATGACAGGAATAGCACTACGGTAGCCTTTTGCAGCGGATGATGGAACATTCAGCCTGGGTGAAGCCATAGCCACAGTTGGGACTAGCAAGGCTCCAGCTAAAAGCAGGGATGGAATAAGTTTCATGGTTCTGGCGATTAAAGAGTAAAGGCATCAATTACTTGGATCTGGACTTTTTCTCCAGTGGGAATCATAAATATCTCTGGTTGAGCTTCGGCTTCAGATTGACCATTCTGCACTTGGGGTAAAAGAGCTTGTGTTCCACCTTGCAGTAAAGAAGCTCCAATAGTTTTTATATTGGTTTTTGGCTTGGAGCTTGACGTAAAAAAGCCATTCGCATTGGAAAAGGATTGCTGATCTCCTTGGGTAATGAATTGTGAACCTTGACTTACAGCCCCGAGCAAGAATTGCTTTAAGAACTTACTACCACCAGATTTCGAGGACTTAGCCTTTAAAGGCTTTCCTCCTGATCTCACCACTTGAATAGCACCAGCAGGGACTGACTTTAAGTTCTGTCCGTCAATGATAGCCACAACGCTGGCCTCTACCATTCGATTAGGTAAAATACCCTGAGTTTGAACCAGTAGCTGAGTCCCTTGAGATAGAGAAGTAGAACCATCTGTATTTTTCAAATCCCCGGCCAGTCTGACCCTAAACTGCGTCACCGGACCATTGAAAATACCGTTGGTTTCAACAACTGCTTTTGCAGTTCCAGGTTCCACGACAACAGGTTTATGTCCTTGTAAAAAAGCTTCTTGTTCAGCTATCAAAGGATTTACTGAAGGATTGACGTTTGCAACTGGGGTATATCGAGATAAAGAATTTGCTGCAAGCGTTGGGTTTGAGCTATCAGTGTTGATTTGTGGGCTCTGCTGAGGTTGAGGTTCACTAGTAGGAAGCTGGCCATAGGAGGCAGGTTCAACTGGAGTCTCTTCAACTAAATCGGTTTCAGGAGATGGCGAAGGTGATGCTGCCGGGAAAGGTATCTGTGCAGGAGATGGTGGCTTAATCGCTACGGGTGAAATGCGAGAAGGCGGAACATATTGTGTTCTGGGAACCGAACCATAAGTGGGTGACACTGGACTGGAGACAGTATTACTCTCTGTAGGCGGTCTACCAACATTGATACTGCTAGGCTTTGCAGATTTTTGCGTTTGCTGACTTGGATCATTGGCTTGCGCTTGTTGTTTACGTTCCCGTAGCTGCTCCATGGCATCAGCCTGTGAACCCAAAGCAACCTGAGTCTCCAACTCCCCAATCTTTTGCTGATCCGCCTCATTGGTGGGGGTAGCCATCGTTTCCGATTCTGAAGACGAGTCGTTTAACGCTTGCTCAGTTTGTGATTGTTTGCCCAAATCGACCGTACCCACACTGCCAAATACGGCAGCTAGAATAATAACCACAAGGAAGAAGCAAAATCCCACCACCCCAAATTTCAGCATGGGGGAAGTCCAAATAGGGCGCTTAGTGGTCTCAATTTCAACCTCTTCGACCTCTTCTAGACACTCTTCTGGAGCTTCATCAGAGCCATCGGCTTCAGAGGTATCACCTTGAGAATCTATATTTTCATCTACAACCGTTTCGACTTCTGTGCCCCCGATGCTGTCTTCTTTAGCGATGTCTACCTCATCTTCGACTGAATGTAGGGAGTCTTCAACCCATTCCTCTTCAGAAGGATCTGCCGATGAATCACCAGACTGGTTACCATTGGTTATCTCAGAAGAAGCTAATTCCTGATCTGAACTCACCCATCCTGAATAGAATTGAAGTTCTTCATCAGTTGTTGAGGTTTGGATATTTTCTTGTGTAGTCGCCATGGATCTTTCTCTTTGCTTTACTGAATGTCTTGCAGAGCATAGATTTCCATGCCTGCTTTCCGAGCTTCAGCAATTGCTTGCTGGGCGGGGGTTGGATCGGGAGGTAATATCGGCTGGGTAACGGAGCGAACAAAAACGTGCTTATTGACAGGTATGGGTTCTCCTAAATTGTCCCCATTCTCAAAAATTAGGAGTTTAGATACGATGCTAATTTTCCATTCATTTGCTTTAATTTTCTCAGGCTGACCGATCCGTTCAATCACCAGAACACCTTGGGCTCTTTGCTGCTCCTCTGGCGCAAATACTGAATCAGGCGTCAGTCTAGCTATCATCTGCAAATAGGGAATCCTAATTTGCGCGGCCAGCCCGAAACCAGCCTGCCATGTTTTGGTTGTAATTCGCTCCTGTTCTGAGCCGATTTCCACACCAGGATCGAGCTGGGGTTCTCCAGGTAAGTTGGGGTCCGTCAGGTAAGGTCGCCAGTCAAACAACTGAACCATTTTCTGAGCAACAAAATTCTTGACTGCTTCAGGTTGCCTGTCCAAATGGCCAATAGGCTCGACTCGCATTGAAATTCCGTCATTCCTTTCCACAAGGGTAGGAGATGGTTTGTTGATGAGCGATACCTGAAGCCCAACGATGACTAGATTCAACACGATGGATACCACACTAAAACAAAGTGCCCCCACTGCAATGTAAGGAAGAAGGTTGATGTTACGAAAGCTTCGTGCCGTTTTTTTAGAGTCCAAATATATTGTCATGAGATGGCCCCCAAGCCTTTTGTTGTTGTTGTTTTCGCCCCTTTGAAGTCAGCTCCTTGGATATTTGCACCTGTAAAGTCTGCATAGCTCAAATCGGCAAATTTAAAGCTACAGTTTCGTAAATCAGCCCCTCTAAAATTGGCACGAGTTAAAACTGCATGATCGAAGGAGGTTTGAAAAAGGAAGAGATCTGAGAAGCCTCGCCATACAAAAACAACCAAAATCACTCCGGTAACAGCGGTTACGACCAGCAAATCGAATATCTCAAGTCCCGTCATCATCGCTTGCCAAGGTTTCTCAAGGAGGAACAGTTGGAAAGCAATCACCAAAGCGGGAGGCAGGAAAGCAACTGGCATACTCACAAGATGTCGTGGCAGAAAGAATCTACGTTCTTTCTTTGGCCGAACTCCCAAATACAGTAAATAAAGTAGCGTTTTGCAGAACAAAGAGGCAAAGGTTAAAAAGACTAATAGGAACAGAGAAATGCTGCCCACTGATAGGTCTAACAAGTCTTCTGGCAGTGAGGAATAGATACTAAAAGCCACAACAAAGGCTAACGCTACGCTGAGAACCAACAGTGTTGGTCTGAGTACCGAAAATCCTCCAACTGCATCATAGAAGTCAGCTAATTCAAGAATGGCATACCTAAAATCACACCCTCGGATATTCTTCATTCTTGTATTTGGGTAAAAACCGTGGGCATATCCTTTGCCTTCCGATCTAGCCAAAAGTGTTGCTATAGATAGACTTAGACCCATATAGGCGTCAATAAATCTCATCAATTCAACCTCCCACCTTTCAATAACCAAGCCACTGCCGTACCAGTGCCAACAAACACACCGATCGCAGAACCCGCGCCAATAACAAAGGCCAACAACGGATTCAATAAGCCAGTGATAATTGGATAAAACAGATCATTGGGATGTTGGGCACTCGCTAACGCGAGTGCTGATGCAACATTTAAAACGGAATACGTAACATTGGTCATCCCCAATCCCATAATTCCAGAGAAGAAAATCACGACTCCTCTTGTTTTGAAAGGCAAAAGCGTGATTGATATCCATAAAGGGCCAGTAGTGGCCCAAACGATCATGGCAAAGTTGTAAAACCAGGCGAAAGCTGTGTTGAATGCAGCCATGATGAAGATAAAGACACCTCGTAACGCATCGTTAAATGCCTTACCAAAGACACCAAAATTGTCCTTCTTGCCTCCACGAGTTACAGGTTTGGGCTTACGTCGAACTACTTTAGATTGACCATTTTCGATCTCTAATACTTCTTCTTCAAATTGCGTCTCTCTCTCATTTGCTCTTGTTTCTGCTTCTACCTTTTTAGTGGCATCGATAGTGCATTGTTCAACATCCTTCGGTTCTTGGTTCACACAAACTGAAACTCTTTCCTGAATAGCCCTACGCTTGGCCTGATCTAGGTTTTTCTTTTGGATAGCTTCTATACCAGTGACATTCCCATAAGACGCTGTAAGGACTTTTTTTGAAAGCTCACGGGGAATAAATGCACTGCCCCGAGTTGCTAGCGCTAAAAACTCACCGTTGTTATTTAACAAGACAATGACGATTAAGGGCCATATCAATTTTTGCAAGGACTCCATAGAGAGACCCTGCTGATTCATGTCTCGCGCCCAGATGCTCCCCCAGAATAAGAATCCTAGAGCTACTATTGGGGCTAACCCTTTAATTAGGGCGCTATACAACGGGCTATTGGGAGTGATTAATATGTCCCATAATCCATCTAAACCTTGGGCAATCGCCTCACCCTGTTGCTTTGCGACCTCGATACCAACCTTGGCTGTTTCCTGATCAATTGGATTAGTAGATGTTGGGTTAGGTGATGTTGGAAATGGAACACCCGATTGGGATGCTTGCGCTAACAGGTACAGAATCATTTTTATTTTCCAAGGGCTTCCCACATTCCACTTGAAGCAGCGTCATCAAGCAGAAACTTCTGCGACTCACCAATGCCACCCTCTTGTTCAGCTTTATCAATCCTAGAGTTGCGTTTGTTCGCCTGGTTTACAGCCCTTAACGTCCCCGCCGAGATACGATTACCAGCCTTGATGGATTCTCCCTGTCGGGCTATCAGCCCAGCAGTTCTAGCCTGATTTTGGATAAAGGCATCCATTTTGCGCTGAGTGATAGGCGTTTTTAACGCGGTTGTTGATGATTTAGAGATACTATCCAAATTCGATGAAACGGCTTCTGTGTCTTTTTTGGAAGCCTCTTGAGCATCAGCTCCCAAGGTTGATTCGACAATTGAATCATTGACGCTATTTTCTAAGTCCTGGGAACGAATCCCTTTCTCAACTTCTGGGTTTCGGGAGATAGACCCTTTTTCTGCCTCGACATCTGCCTCAATGTTTTCTCTTGCCTCGTCAAGATCAGGAATACCTAAAGCGCCCAAGGTATCTGACACATATTTTTCAATATGGGGCTGCAATTGACCCTGAAGTTCATTGGTAAATATTCCAACTGTAGAGTCCAAGGTTGACTCAAAAAAGTTCTTTAATGTACCTGTAATCGCATGGGCAGGACGGTTAATTCCAATTGAGAGGATAGCCGCCAGAACCAGTGGTGGTATAAGCTTAATTTTCTTCATAGTCGAACTCCTTCGGGTAAACGTTTCAAAACCTTTCCTTGCCTGAACACACTCGCCATGTACTGACTAAATCGGCCAAGTGCCTCATATTTATTGGTGGGATACCATTGTTGAAATAACGACCGAATCTCTACCTCAATTGGGTCGTTGGCTGTTATTCCTAGTAAATTAAGCGGTGGATAATATCGGCAGGGAGTCTTCAGGCCATCATCATCAACTAACCAACGACTGTAGATCTGATCGAGGCTGGGTAAAAATTCTTCCTCTGCGTTGGGCTTAATTTCGCTCTCCTCGTAGCCGAACATCCGTCCAAACGTTTCAATCGCATCTTTGTTTATTCGTCCTGTAACCCGAAAACTGATGTTTTGACGAATCTTATGACCAGCAGCACATTCCTCTAGAATGTTTGGGTCTTGGGTTGCAAGTAAAACAGATAGACCAGCCGCACGACCAATGGCCATTAACTTGCCAACACTTTTAGCTAGTTCTGCAAATTGAAGTAGCACGGACGCTTCATCCACGTAAAACAAGCTTCTGGGTGCCGATAACGCCCGACGGGTTGCCGCAGTTTGAGCCGATAGCCCCAATAAACCTGCTTCCTCATTGCTGCTCAAATCTCGAAGCGCGAACATTGTCAGGGGTGAGCTGCCATCAAACGAAGAAGGCTTGTTGATGGCATTCCCCAAGGGAGAATCCATCCAGTACCGGAGCCGTAAGCGAATGAAATTCATTGCTTTATCTAAATCTGTTCCAAAATCCTCTAAGTTGAGGCGTTGGTGGTTAAAGAAAGGATATAAATCTGTTAGGGTTGGCCAAGCCTCCCATTCCTGGGTTCCTATTCCAGCGGATCTAGCACTAGCACACCGCTCTTGTATGGTGGGGTCTCTATAGAATGCTGAAACTGCAAGAGTGATCAACGACTCAATTGCCGTAATCGGTAATGGCTCGGAATCACTACGATTGTCCAAGACCAAGCTTTTAACGATATTATTTGCACTTTTATAAAAGCTTTGTAATCGCTGTTCAGCTAATTTTGGCTCAAGACCCCTCACATCAATCAACTCAAAAAGGTTATTCGAGGATTTTCCGGTATCAAACTCTGCACCACCCAGAAAATTAACCAGCCAAGTATAGGTACTTAAACCATTATTTTTGGGCAGGTCAATCATGGTTACCTGCATCCCGATAGAGAGGGCATAGAGTAAGTAGATCGCGACTAGAACTGACTTACCCGAACCACTTCTACCAAAGAAAACACCATGTCTAGGACTGCCTAGCGTATCTTCTAAACCAACGAAGATCGGGGAACCTCCATTCTCAGCGATAAACTCAGGACCACCATCACTACGACTTTTGGTTCCCATAAACTGAGCAAATGCCAAAGCATCGCTGGCTCTTAGCTTCAGCCGCATATCGTAAGGCTGAAGGTATAGCCCTTCCCACTTCAATGGCAAGGTTTGGAGCCACACTCGCCACGCATAATCTTGCTCTTGAATCACTACAGCAGGAAGCCTAAAACGGTTTTTCACATACCGGAGAGAAGACTCTAACGCCTGAAGACTATCTGCATAAACCAATATAGCGATGCCAACAAAAACGGGAACATCCCCTCTCATCAGACTTTCTTGGGCTTCCTCTGCCTCCTCCAATTGCAGATCAGCATGTTTATTAACTTTTTTCTTCTCTTCTGCTGTACTAGACGCTCCTTTTTGCTGTTGCGTATATCGCTGAAGCGCCATTAAGCTGTCTCTCGGATTTACCCATGAATACTGGGTAATGATCTCCGCATCCACAACTTTCTCTTGAGAAATAACTTCATCCCAGAGCCAAGTGAACCGAGCGTCTTCACTCCGCCAACCATCAGGGGGCTGTTCAAACGTCACAACCCCAACGTACTTTTCCCGAGCTGGCAGGTACACCCATTCTTTATCGGGTTGAGGAATATAGTTTTTATTCGGGATTAGATGTGAGGAAATATGGAGTTCAGACCCATCAATTGGCTCAATAGCACAGGGAAGGGTTGATTGATCTCGCGCATATTCTTGACGAAGGCCCCTATCATCCTGCATAAGCCAGTGAGGGCAGAGCATTGGAGGCTTACGCCCATGAATTTGCCGGTAGAGGTAAGCCCAAAAGTCCTCCTTATCCATAGGAGAAACTTTTAAGCTCATTTTCGTGGAGATCAGTTGTGACCAATCTAACCACGCCTCAAACCCATCATATAGAAGGGATTGCGTGGTCTCATAATCTAATTCACTTGCCCGTCCCGAAATGTTCCGCACCCAAAATTTACCCGCCTTGGCTAACAGTGCTTCGATCTGATCCTTGGCTTCATGGACACCAGACTCTACGGTGTGCGTGAAAAAGATATAGTATTCCTTAACCTTACGAACCCCTGCCTCTTTTAGGTCTCTAACTCGGGCTTTCGAGCTGTAATTTAAGAATGATAATTCGGGTGCGGGTGATTGCTCTATGAGCCCATCTAATTCAACTTGACGTTCTTCATCATCTGCAAAGGATTTTGAAATAACCGTGAACTGCTCAAGTTTAGGGATTTCTTTTAAACCAGAAACGATAGCTTCGTAAAGGGCATCACTCAACTGAGATGGATGAATTGGCTCAAATTTCCACCCAAAGACAAACTGCTTGGCTTCCTTTTGAGCATTCACCATAGCCCACATACCCTGGCCATTCTTGCGGACACCCACAATATTGGCCAGATCTATTTCATCCTCAAATGCCTTAAAGCTTTGTGAGGGAGGCGCATATACAGGCTTCTTCTTGGCCTTCTTTTTTTTTGGTTTTAGTGTTGAAACCATCTACAAGAGTGATGAATAAGCATAAAATTACTTCCTCAAGCGACCCACTTTAGGTTTTTTGAGTAAATAGACATGGATAACCCTTCCTCTATTCCATTTCGGAACAGGTACGGTTTTAGCCATAAACCGCTTAGGGTTTTTACCTGAAACGATAACCCAGGTCAGAAACGGCCAAGCAATCAATAGAACTGTCCATAAAAAATCCAGCTTGAGAAGGATTGCTACCACAAACCCGAAAATGACAGAAAGGCCAAAAGGCAGTATCTGAGAACTGTCAAGTACTCCAACACTTGCGTTTTTGCTAAGGGCGCGATTAACTCTTATTGATTTACGTGCCATATCAACACCCTTTACCAACGATAAAGGGTTCAAGAACGCCCAAAACAATAACTACTAACATGGCAACAATCGTCATGGTCAGAATTTCTTGAAATTCCTGACCCTCTCGACGATTATTGAAAATCTTGACTCCAACCACGCCTAAAGCGACCATTGACGATACTCGGAGAGTTCCAAAGATAATACCGGACACAATCGTCAGTCCAGAGATATGTCTCAGTAGGCAGGTATCGAGAACTTTTTGGGAGTTTGAAAATAGAAAGCTAAATTCAATCGCATGAGCCGGATCGAGGGCAGCCCCAAAAACTCCTAAACCAGAAGCGAAGGAAAGTAACCCAAGGATCAGTCGCCTATATTTCAGTTTCTCCAAAACCGACAGCTCATATTTGATCGCCCACGCTGTGAACAAGGTAATTGGAATAAGGAGAATCGGCGGAAAGAAAGTTGTACCTATCGCCAAAGAGATAAAAAGTACACCCAGTAAACAATACCTAAATCTAGGGCGTAGTGTACTAACTTGAGCGTTCAAGATGGTAAAAATTTGATGTGATAGCATCGTCCTACCTATCAATTAATCAGAGTAAAGCCAATATGTTGGATAAGCTATGTTGCCCGCTGTGCGGTAGCTCGATCTATTTTTTGCTAGATAGACCTAGCCAACTCATCACATGCAAAACCTGTCGGTTTTCAAGCAAGATTAATCAGGTCCAAGTGGAAAGCCATGACAGCATAACCACTCAACAAAACAATAGGGATTTAACTAGTTGGAGACACAGGCTACGTGTCCGTCCGCTGACCAGCGAAATTGGAAAGCAAATGAAATACTTAGTTGAATTTGATTTGGCCAGAGACACTTACGTTGCCTCTCTTGGGGATAAGATAGCGTTATTTCACAGGTATAGGCAAGGAAGTTTTAGTGATTTGTTTGCAATTCGTAATCTAACGATTCAAACGACTATACCTATCAAAACAATCAAATCGGAGCCTAGAATTGCTGGCCTTGGTATCTCAATCATCGCTCTATCTGGGATACTCTTGCTCTCTAATTCAGTCGGCAGCTATAAAAATCTATTGCAATACTCCGCAGTACCTCTTAGTGCTGCCATTGGCCTCACCGCCATGAAGACTTACCAAAAGCGACTTTGTGGGCAATCTGAAGCCAGCATCATTCAAGAGCAAGGGTTAATGAGGAATATTCATGAGTTACTAGTCAAACTGAGTAGAGTTCAAGAAGAGATTACGGCTCGGGCTCAATCACTCTCAGAGTGGCAAGAGCTTGAGCAATCTACAAAAACCATTGATGGCCATGGGCCAAATGTAGCGAACATTGAAAAAGCGATCGCTCTGATACAGCAGCAACAGCATTCGGCTGAAATCTTGAAAGACAAATACGACCAACAAATTAAGCTGTGGTGGCTTGAACTTCAAGCATCACGACTTAGTGATGAACTACCGGTGGACCTGATTCAAGTAGAGACCACTAGGCAGCACGAAATAGCTGAACTTGAGGACTCTTACCATTTGTTGGCTTTGCAACAAAATTTCCATGCAGAGACGGATAACCAACAGAATTTAAGCACTTGAAATATTAACTGAACTCTGTATGGGTTCTAGGTTCTGGAGCGGGCAGGGGATATCAACAAGATCAACAGGTTGGCCAACCCAACTTAACCACGCGAACTCATTCACAATTTTCCTTACCCGGAAGACGACCTGATCCCCGCATCTTTTAACTAAAGCACCAGGACTAATGTCTGGAAGATTTAGATTAGATACCGGCAAGGTAATCAAACTGGGTTTCTGGGTATTCTCTATTTTGGTTTTGGCTACACCTCTGCTTATAATTATACATTTTTGAGTTGCAGGTGTAGCCACTTCAATCCCTTTATTTTCAGTGCATTCAGGCGCTTCCATATATTGTTGGAATCGAGTTTCAATGCATTCCAACAACACATGATTGAGTTCTATATTATCTGGAGAAATAAAATAATATCTCCGCTTTCCTCTTTCGCTATTGCGCTGCCAGTTTTGCTCGACTTCAGTCTTGCCGCCAATTAGTTTTGCTAGACGCCCCAGAAACTCCATAGGTTTTTGCTTACCCACTGTGCGTTTTAGCGCTGTCACGATTTCTCGTCGTTTACAAGTACGATAGATTTGCTGAATTAAACTGGATGAGCTGTTAAAAGATTGGTTGGACTCGAAAAGCGCTAGCAGATTGATCTTGCATAGAGCCTCAATAAGAGCGAAGTCTGAACGAATGTCAGGCAAGAAGGGAATTGCGCCATCCTCCATCAGTTTTTCCCAGCGCTGGCGGCTTCGGTTCTGGGCAGCAGTTTGGTGATTGATCAACCACCAGCGTTCGAGGGAAGGAATTAGGGATCGATTCGTAAACAGAAGGGCTTTAACGACATCGGGGGTCCAGTAGTCTGTTCGATGTAATCCAGGAAGTCGGTGTAGGAGGAACGCTTTATCACAGCTCCACCGTTCTGCGAGAGTTGCACTCCACCTAGATTTAATGTGAATGGCTTGGGAAAGTGTAATATCCTTGGCATTAAATATTGCCTGTGCATCGGTGGTTAGGATCTGATCGCGAATTTCAGAAGCTTCTTCTTTTAAGCTGGTGACTTGAGGAAGATCAACAATGGTTACTCGATGCCCAGCTTCTTGGAGAGCAAGTCTAAGGCAGTCCCAGGTATGCTTTCTCTCATAGTTGATGGATGCAGCCAGAATATTGTGTGTGGAAAGGTGAGGATCGTTATAGGTTTTGAGTAGTTTATTGATCCACTCTTTGACTGTAGACTCCCGATCCGATCCTTGTAAGGCGGCGAAGGCATCGGCTCTGAGATAATCCGTCATCCATTGTTGGAGGCGACGGGGGAGGACTGAACGAGTCCCTTCATCTTCTGTGTGCGTGTATCGCTTACACCAGACCGCTATTTCTTTCAAGGCTCTGACCCGCTGCATCATTTGGGTCATGCTGGAAATTGGCAACACACCGAAAAAGAGACCAAATCCCTTGTAGAAGAAGTTCTGAATGCCTACATTTAAACCACTTTCTGCTGTTGGTGAGTAGATCAAGACTCGGGGTTGAGTTTCTTCTAGATAAAAGTCAGGGTCTTTTAGAAACTGCTTTACCTCTTTATTCGGAGAGGTTTTAGAGTCAACCCGAAGGGTTGAATAGCCTCGCTGTTGAAACAGTGATTCTGCAATCTGACATTGCCGTTGAGAGTCCGAAAACAAAACGATTGAACGCGGGGTATTAGATGGAGCTAAATCTAAGGCGGCCAACGTGTCAAATGCTAACTGTAGAACTGGTGAACGTTCGTCAATCGTGTTTCCTTCGGCGGTAATCGTATTCCCCAATAGCTCAATATGCAGTTGTTGCCGCTGATAGGTGTTGAGGATTTTACGGCATGTCCCTACCTCTCTCAATTGCGCGAGATAGTCCACGACGACATCAGTATTGTTACCGTCCATTGGTAGTACAAGTTTTGCTCGTTGGATTGCAGCTTTAAGCTTTGCCAGACATTTATCTCTTTTGCCAGTGAGGGTACCAGACATCAACCCGTGGAGGACAACACTAAGGCTTTCATCTAAGATGACGATTTTCCCGTCAAAATCCTTGTCTTCAAAGCGAGTCAAGGAATCTAAGCAACAGGCGATTCTGGATTGGGGATCTGGGATAAGGGGTTGGGCAGAATCGGAATGTAGGTGATAGAATCCCGGCCAACGTTCACAGGACTGGAGTAGAAGGGAGTTCCGGTATCCAATTGCTACGGCACCGTCTGAAATCTGGCTGAAGTAGTTTTTTAGCCATTCCGTTTTCCCAGTCCCCATGCCTGATTTAATCGCAACGATGTCAGCTCCATCTAGATCTGCCGGTTGCAGATTCAGAAATTGTTCATGAATCGTTTGAGTGGGCGTAAATTGCCGTGATTTTTTCCAAATCTTTAGGGATTGTTGCTCATACTGATGCTGCCATTGATCGTCAATGATGGCTTTACTCATCGCCAGGTAAGTGCTGGGTGTGAGCAGCCTGATTTGTTGTTGTTTATCGAGGTCTAATTCATCAATATCGCTATCATCATCGTAGGAATGTTGGTCCCACCAAGCGATACTTAGCGAATACCCCCAGCCTTGTAGAAGAGATGCCGTTTTAGCGATCGCAATATAAACCGACCGATTGGAACTATCACCGGCATCTGGATAGAGGATGATTTGCTCAGGCTGTAGCACCTCTAGGGTCTCTTTCACCGCTTCAGGGCTAGAGGCAAAGTTAAACCCCGTCGCGCCGATAAAGGTTATCCCCATTTGCTGGCTAGCGAGATAGGGTTTGAGGGCAACGCTATCAACTAAGCCAATAGTTTTAGAGTCAGTTCTATGAACGGCGATGGGGGATTCTCCCGTTGGGAGCTGCGGCCCGCTGCCGGGGATGGGTAATTTATCTGAACTGGAGCTAACCCAAAAGTAACCGCCCCCAAAGTTAGGGCGAATTTGCACACCGGTGATCTGACCATGGACGTTGGGAACTGCGATCGCAAGTCCCTGATAATATCGCCGCAATAATCCAGTGGATGGATCTACCCCTGGGAGATTGAGTGGGAGCAAGGGGAGTTTGGCGTTGTCCTGCCAGGTCCAGAATAGGTGTTTCTCAACGGCCTGATGTATTTGATTATTCGACAGACCCCGATGCTCTATGAGGTGTTGGCGTTGTTGCGACCCTAGCCCTGCACTAGCAGCAATACGATGGAATTGATAGTCTCGCTCTTCGATACTGGGAAGTTGAGATAGCCGTTGAGCCCGTTCAGCAGCTAGTTGTCTCTCTCGGGCTAAGCGTTCCTGTTCTTGCTCTTGAGTTGGATTGGAACGCTGGCTATGGGCCTCGGCGGTGATGTACTTTCCAAATCCGTGAGTGTCGAAACCGTCAAATCGGTACTCTCCTGAGTGATTCTCAGGGCCACGACAAAAATAGGTTCCTGAACTTGACTTTCGACAATCTGGCTTGCCGCGAGAGCCATTGCAAATGGGGCAAAGGTCGCCAAGTTTGTTCTTGTAGTAGTGAAAGCTAGACATAACCTAACTCCCACTTATCAGAGTGGATGCAAGATGAATTCATTGAACAACTCCCATATTGTGCTTTGACTATGTGTCGGAGGGGAGTTGTGAAAATATTTTGAGCACACTCTTGAAATGTTATCAAGAGTAGTCTAAAATTTAGGCACAACGAAACCGGGACACCCATCGCGCTGCTAATGCTTTAGGCTCCCACCCTTCGACAAATAAATTGTTTGAACGGCTTCTTCCCCCGACTGTGACAGGTAAGGGGGTTTAGTCGTTTATGGGCTTCTTTTTACCTCCTTTTTTAGCTGTTTGTATTAGGGTTGAAAATACACCGAAATGCTTGATCGATCAAGGGTTTAGCGTATTTTGTAACCGTAAAGTCTACGGTCTCTCCTCTTAGAGAGACATGAAGATATGTCACAGCCTTCTTTCTCCTTGGGCTGGCATGGATCGGTCTCAATGGTATAGATAGCAGAAACCTGGACCGATTCTTACACGAGCCCTCAAGGGTTTAATCATGGTTCATTGATACCGCAATCCTACAACAAACTTTTTGAATGATCAAAGTGCGATCGCTAGAACTGTGATTTAAATTCTTTTTGCCTGCCGCTTTGTTGCTGTCGTCCAGGCTAGAACTGCATCAGTACAACGTTCTGGATTAGGCTCACAGCAAATGCATTGACATTCAAGACGATCTAGCAAGATAAATAAAGAGGGGTCTGGGAGTCCAATGATTACGACTGACTCGCTCGCATCGGCAGTTCCAATAACGCAGCTTTCAATGGTTTGTCTAAGAGTCTCAAAGTGAAAGTCTTCTAAGGTTGTGTGGAATGCAAGTGTACTTTTGGTATTCCCCGGTATGCTTTTTGGCCATTCTTTGGCATTGTTGGGAAAATTGATCAGCAGGGCAATCTCATCAGGAAGAATTTTTCGGAATTTCAGAGCTGAGCTGTCGCCGCAAAATAATCTGTGGTATCTACCGATGCTCCAAATCTCTCCTTTACGCACCTGTTTGAATCGACTAACTTTCTGAGTTGTCTTAGTTTTCTTCTTCGTTTCGACCTTTCTTTGTCGTTTACCTGTTTTGGGCTTGGCAAGGGGTGGAGTAGGGACACTCACCACTTCTTCAGCAGCATCTTTATGGATTTCAATCAGTTCACGAGCTATTCTTTTACCCACATACTCGGATTGAGCCATCTCCAATGCTTCTTGTCGTGCCTCTTCAGGGACAGAAGGGGCTGAGAGCAGGTAAAGTGCAGATTTTGCTATTTCTAGTTCCGAGAAATTTGCATCATGGAAGCACCTCGCTACCCGCATAAAATTATCGGCAGTGCGTGCTGACATCTCGAATTCAGCATCGATCCAGTCCATGAAATAGCCATGGGCTAGTTGTCCCTTTACTTCAATCAGGCTTATACCAATTTTGACAATATTGTCGATGGTGGCAGAGAGAAGATCTTTGATCTTGTTTGTCTCTTGCTTTAAGCGCTCAGAGAGTTCTGCGTCCAGTTGGCTGTAATCAAAAGAACTGGCTCGTAAGTTTGGCATCGTTGGAATCTTCAGTGAATAATCGTCATTGATACCTCAAGCATAGTCACAGCAAGCGAAACAAGGTGTTTTATTTGCAAACTGTTGCAAATCTAAGGTAGAGGTTTTTGCAACAATTGCAAAAAACGAGTGGATCAAAATTGCAAAATATTGGAAGGGCTTTTTTGCAAATAATTGCAACCGTTGCAATTATGCCAGCCAGCGGTAATTCTCGCTAGAGATGAGGATCAAACTGGCTTTAAGTATAGAACTCAGTCAGTAGACTTTTTGCAACAGTTGCAAAAACTAGTTAGCTGATGCTTCTTGCCCCGAGAAATAATCCACTAATTCTGAGCAAACCTTCTGAATTGTTTTTATCTGTACAGACTGTACCTCAAGAAGTAGCTCAGCACTCCCTTTGGTTTTTCGTTTAAATAGAATTAAATTAGTCGGCTGTTCTTTAACCTCTTTAACCTCAATGCTGGGGATATCAATGGTTGCAGTAGTAGCTTCGATTCCCTCATCTTGCTTGATTCGTTTGTTTTGTTGAGCGATGATCTCTTTTACTCTATGTCGGCTTAGTTTCTCTTTTTCAGCAAGGGCGAGTACTGCTTCTCTTGTTTCTTCAGAAACAGTGGGTCTGGCTAATTCGTAGAGAATTGTGAGCGGAAGATCTGTGCTTGTTAAGGTTGCGAAGTCGAAGGCTTCAGCTAAATGCATTTGATTATAAGCTGTGCTTGGAGATCCATTGAACTCGCATTTAATCCATTGGCAGAAGGTTCCCCGTTCAAGCTTAGCTTGAGCTTCTAACAGAATTTTACCGACTGTATAAGCATCTTGACGGGTTCTTGAATATACAGCTTTTATCGCATTTGTTTGTTTGAGCAGAAATTTACGAGTCTCTTTATCAAGCGAATCATACTCAAACAGTCCAGACTTAATACTATTGGTAGTTTTTGGCTGATTGAGTGAGCTTGACATTGTATAAATTCCAAATATCTATTTTATTGCTTGAAATTAGATGAATATCCTAATCCAGGAGGATCGAGTACACGGGTAAATCTAATTACATTGAATAACTTCTAAAATATCACGTACATTTTTTTGTGATTCATGAGCTTTAGACTAGAATTTATTGATCTATAAAACAGAATATACCAAATACACTCAATATAAACGAGAAAATATGATTTATAATTTTCTTGTGCTTATCAGGTAATATCAATAATCGTGGAACTTAGTGAAGCCATAGAAAAAATTAATTATGAGCTGTGTTGCTGTACAGGGGAGCAACTTGGCCCAGCCCAGGAGGTTGTCATTACCGCTGCTTGGGTGGATCAAAGTTATGAAGAAGCTGCTCTAAGCTCGGACTATAGTTATCTTTATCTTCAACGACATGTAGGCCCAAAGCTATGGGCAGCATTATCTGCGACATATGGACAGAAAGTGACTAAAAAAAGACTACGTTCCATTGTTGAAGATCAATCTGTTGGTTCTCTACCCCAACAACAAGAAACTATCTCTGATGCTGAAGTTAAAAGTGTTACTGACTCAGTAATTTTGGGTAGCAGTCTTCCTAGTAATAATGTCTTTTACGGCAGAACGCCAGAATTGGCTCTATTGCGCGCAAGTGTCCTCGATACACAATGTGTTCTGGTACTGGGTCAAGCAGGTATTGGTAAAACAAGCTTAGTTGCACAGCTAGTTAAAAAGTTGAAAAATGAGCCGCAAACCCTAGACATATTTGTTTGGCGTCCATTCTATAGTTCAACACCCCTAAGTGAGTTAGTTCCAGAATTGTTGGGATTACTAGATGTTTCTCAATCTGAGGATGAAGACTTGATAAATCAGGTTGACCAGTTAATTGAATCCTTGAAAGAGCATCGCATCCTATTGGTATTAGATGGTGTGGATCGATTACTGGAAGGAAAAGACCCTCAACAGCCATATGGAGATTGTGGTGATTACGCTTGGTTTATACGCACTCTTACAACTGAGGTTCATCAATCTTGTATTCTGTTGACTAGTAGAGAGCCCTTGACAGAGGTGACTTGGTTGAATGAAACCGGGCAATCTGCACGAATTATTCGATTAGACGGTCTGGGTAAAGATGCCAAGAAGCTCCTTAAAGCACAAGAATTGGCAGATCAAGATGATTGGGGGACACTGATTCAGATCTACCGAGGCAATCCTTTGTCTCTCAAGATGGTAGCGAGTCGTATAAACAGTTTTTTTAATGGTCGAGTTAGTCGTTTTCTGAAATGCAAAACTACCTGGATGGGAGAGCCACTTAAACAAGCCCTTGATACTCAGTTTAAGATTGGCCCTTGGTCAGATCTGGAGCGTGGCTTGATGCAGTATTTAGCAGACGATTTAAAAGAATCGGAACAAATCGCATTTGGCCAGGTGTACCAGACCTTGAAGGATAGAGGCATGATTCAGACTATGACTGAATTGATGGAAGCGATAGAAATTTTGTGCGATCGGTCTTTATTAGAGCGGAATCAATCAGATGATAGTGAGGTAATGCTATCCCTACAGCCTGTAATCAAGAAGTACCTTCTCACAGATCCTTCAGGCATTATTCATAACTCCCTCGCGGCATAGGTTATGAGCAGGACTATGACAGCGTGAGCTACTGTATCAATCCCAAATGTAGTTCGAGGGAGAACCCGGACACCACAGACATTTGCTTGGCCTGTGGTACTTCGCTGCTGGTGAAGGATCGGTATCAGTTGATTTCCCTAATCCGACCCCTCGATGGACCCCAAGGAGTAGAGGTCTTTGAGGTTGTCGATAGGTTGGGCGGGCTTGGAGTTCAACCCGGAACGCATCAGATCATGAAAGTGATGCCTCTCTCAGGAGACGAGATGCGGGACCAGAAGCGGATTGAGTTTATTCAGCGAGAGAACAAAGCCCTGCGACAAATTAATCATTTTGCGATTCCCAAGGTACCAAAGGAAGGTTTTTTCGTCCTCCCAGCATCGGAGGTAGCCCCAGAAATTTATTGTTTAGTTCTTCAAAAGATGGAAGGGGAGACCTTAGACCAGTGGCTAGATTCCCATGATCCCCTGTCCCAAAACCTAGCCCTAGATTGGCTAGAACAACTGTGTCACTGTCTGCATGAGGTCCACAATCAAGACTTCATTCACCGGGATATCAAACCTGAAAATATATTGTTGCAACCGGATGGTTCACTGGCACTGATTGATTTCGGTGCAGTACGGGACATCACACCTACCTATATGGCTAGGCTTAGCTCCCACTCCAAACATCAGTCCCCTGGCTCCTTTGAGGGCACAGGTATCTACACGATTGGCTATGCGCCCCCGGAACAAATCGACGGCAAAACCCTGCCCCAAAGTGATTTCTATGCTTTAGGGCGAACGTTCGTGCATTTAGTTACGGGTATCCATCCCCGACAGCTACCCGTGGATGAACAATCTGGGGAATTAATCTGGCGAGAGCACGCCCCGCAAATTGAACCATCTCTCGTCAGTTTTTTGGATCGGCTGATGGCTATCACTCCGGGTAAACGCCCCTTAAATACAGCGAATCTACGCTCTACGTTTCTCCAAACCTTTTATGGAACCTCCAATGAGCGCCCGGTAGGAATTTTCAAACATAAGTGGACCCCCATCGGAGCTGGGATCGGATTATTAGTATTACTCGCTGGCATAGCGGGAGGGTATCACGTCAATTCAGCCTTGGATTATAGTCAGTCCGAGCTAACGATGGCAGAGGGGTTAGTTCACCTGGCGGATAATCGATTGAAAGAGGCTCAGGATATTTTCAAAGCCATTATTCAAAAGTATCCAGACGATAATGAAGCCCACTATTACTTGGCGTTAGCCTGCACAGGGGTTCAGGACTACTCCTGTGCAGAGGAGCATTATCAGATCGCCATTCGCCTTAACCCAAAAAATTGGCATAACTACTTTGCCCTCGGTAGTCTATACGATGATCTTGCAGGTCAAGAGCGAGAGCAACAGGAATATCAAAAAGCCAAAGCGCTTTATGATAAAGCCAAAGCGCTATACCAAAAAGCTCAGAACCAAGATCCTGAAGCCTTGGAACCGTTGAATAATTTAGCGAGATTGTCTCTTTTAGAGAAGGATGTAAATGCAGGACTCAAGTATGCTCAAACAGCCCTCTCATTAGCCAATCGACCCAGCGACAAAGCTGTAATTCACAAGAACTTGGGTTGGGCCAGGCTCCTTCAAGGGAAGAACGAATTAGCCGATCAAGATCTCAATCAAGCTATCTCATTCAATCCAGATTTCGCTGATCCCTATTGTCTACTCAACCAAATCACACCATCCTCAGAGCATAAGGAATCCTGTATCAGCCTACCTTCAGATCAAGCTGAAGTCCGAGAATGGCGACAAGATATCATTGAGGGAATTGAGCAAAAACTCTGAGATTATTTTCTGGTATTCTATACCCTAGCCATAGAAAAATATGTATGGATAAATCATTTTATAGTAGTTTTTTGGGATGTGCGATCGCAGTTATTAGTTCTACGCAAGCTACATTTTTCGTGCTTCCCAGTCATGCGAACCCAGTAAAAGACTGTGTACCTGTAGCCCGATCATTGGAGTCGAAGAAGACCTACTGCACTCACGAGCTGAAGGGCTTCAAGCAGGAAAAAGCCAGAAATGGAAATGCGGGTATTCTGTGCTTTATCGTCAATAAAATTATTCCTCTGAATCAATTATTGAACCTTGATCAGTGTGTCTCCAAAGATGCAGCTTATCGGTTTGATGCGAAAGGCCAACGAATTGTACCTAAGATTAAAGGAGCGACAGAAAAGTTCGCTATTATTCAGCCTCTAGGCAATACCCTGATTACTGCACAACCAGATATTGCTTGGCAACCCATCGAGAACGCAAGCTATCGTGTGACCTTAACCCAAGGAGGGGAATGGCTCTGGTCCCATACCACTAAAAGTTCTGCTGTTAAGCTTCCCAAGTCCCTTCAACCTGGAAAGGCTTACAAAGTAAACGTTGCTGCGCTGATCAACGATCAATCTGTTGCCGAGGATTCCAAAGTCCTACAAATAGCTGATCCTGGAATCCTGAGAGACATTGATCGGACTGTGGCTCAAGTCCATGGAAATTCTAGGAATGAACTAGCGCGAGGCATGGATAAAGCCTTATTGCTTTACCATGCCAAACTATTGGATGCCGCTGCCACCCAATTAAAGTCATTAACTTCGTTGCAAGAGCCTGACGTTTATCAACAACTGGCATTGATTTATCAGGAAGTAGGCCAGACGGAATTATCTAATCAGTTCAGCAGAAAAGCAGCCGAACTCGCAAATAAGAAAAACAAGCCTCTATCCTTGCACTAGAGTTGAACGAGGACATAGTTCGCCCAAAAATAGGGGTGAGCATAGGGTGAATCCGGTGAATCCAGTAAATTGAGTTGGGCCTGTCTGAGCGCTTCAGCAGCAGGGTTTTGGTTTCGCTGCGAATAAAATTCTTTGGAGAGTAAAATGGAGGCAGAGGCATCAGCAGACCACAGGGAGGCAATGGTATTTTTTGCCCCAGACTGCGCGGAGAGTCCCGCCAATCCTAGGAACGATCTTGGATCACCTTTGGCACTCTGACAGGCACTCAAGAATAGCAGCTCCAGTCCCCCACCATTCCCTGCTTCTAGAACACCCGAAATGTCTTGCACATTTAAGGGCCGATCCCAGGCCAGCAGGAAGGTTTGATTAGGATCAGAGCTAAACTGACCGTGCGTGGAGAGGTGAAGTATTCTCGATGATGGCCCTTCGACATTACTAAGAAGTTTTTGATGGGTGAAATCTTCGTCGAGGAGTAGCCGAACATCGGAGAATTTGCCCTTTACCGCATTTACTTCTTCTGCGACCTCTGGCAAAGGCTCTAGTGATGTTTCTTCTAGGCTAGGGCTGCTTTTCGAGACTCCGCCAATGACGGCACCTAATTGTTTCTGTTGAATTTGTGTCCGGGAAACGTAACCATTGGATAGAGTAACGGGGTTGCGTTCAATGAGATAGCGATCGCCATCATGGAGCATTCCCATCGGAATGCTTTGTAATGGGCCATTTAGGTGGAAGAGAATTGTTGTGTCTTCTGGTATTAATCCCTGATCTATCGCTGGCCCCAAAACAAGTTGGTACAAGGCTTGCGCCTGGGGTAAATATTGGTCTGAAGTGAAGGTGTAAAAGTTGGCATCCTGAATGCGATCCGTTAGTTCAAACACCTGTTGCTTGAGCTGGGCGTGGTCCACACTGTAGTGAACATCACCCACAATGACTGTGGTTTGATTTCCCAAATCTAGGATTTGAACGACGACCTTATCAACGGGGGTTTGATCTGCAAGCGGTACTAAATTCGTTTCTCCACATTTGAGAAAGTTCTCCAATTCAGCCAGTCTTAAGCTTTGATTCGTTTGGGACACCAGTTTTAAATTTGGGTTATCTTCCTGAAGCAAAAGCCCCATGTAGCGCTGGTAGACGGGTTCGACTTCTTCTTTGAAGCTGAATTGTAGATCGGATGAGATGGGCAATAGATTCCAGCGCACATGCTCAAGGGCCGTAATCGCAATCTTATAGGATGTAATCGCCTGCTGCATTTGCCCCTGCTCCTGGTACATGTTTGCCAGAGTACTACGCCATTGGTAGAGCGCATCCCAAGCTTGTATGGACTGGGCGAACTGGGCGGCCAACCCAAAGGAACGCATGGAGAGGTCGCTTTGACCACTCTGCTGATAGAGCCGCCCTAGTTGGCCGTAGACAAAGGATAAGGCCCGATAGTTGTCGAGTTGCGTAGCCTCTTTCTGAGCAGCCTGAGCCTGTTCAAAGGCCACGACCAGGGAATGTTTGCCCGCAAGTTTCCCCGACTGTTTCGCCAGGAATTTTGACAGCTTCAAATGGGCATAGATACGGGCAACAGGGGATAATTCGTTCAGGTCCGACTGGAGAAGCGCTTGCAAGCCTTCCGCTCGTTTGGGTTGAAGTGAATCCCGCAATTCTGCAATCTCAAAGATTCCCCGGCCATCTTCTTGAACCCATTGGTCAAGGTCTTCGTACAGACTGAGCCAGCCGAGTTGCGCTTGGCTAGAGGTTAAGGCTTCATAATCAGCAAAGGCTTGTAGGGCTGTTTTCTCTGCTGCCTTGACACTGTTGGCCTGTACGCGGCCCTCACCGGAGAGTTGAAACTTCTGAATCAATGCCCTCACCTGAAAGGTCCGGGTATTGGCGAGGGTGTGTTGACTGGCTAAACGTTGGGCCTGATTCCCTTGTTGTTCTGCTTGTGCGATCGCAAGGGTGAGTACTTTCTCTGATTGCTGTAAATGGCCCAGCTCTTGCAGGATCTTGCCCAGGTTTTGCAATGCAATGAGATCCGTGTCATCGAAGCTCCGATCAGATAGAGGAGCTACATGGGCGTCTGACTGACAGTAGCCTTCAACATTCAGTGCCTGACTCACTACCCGACAAGCATTGAGGTACTGACCGAGCTGCTGATAGGCCAGCGCCTTGTTGATTTGTGATCCTTTGATGCCATCCGTGTTGTCAATCTGCTGATAAAACGATTGTGCTTTTTCAAAGGAAGTATGGGCTGCACTGGGATTCCCCCTATCAAGCTGTTGATTGCCTTGGACGGTGAGAGCATCGGCTTTTTCCAAGGGTGTGAGATCCGCTGCTTTGGCACTAGGGATGAGTAGTAGGGATAGGAGTAGGATTTTGGCAAAGTGCTTCATTGTTAAAGCCTCCCAGTGATGGATAAGTATAGCCCCTCTTCTTGGGGGGATGGTCGGCGATCTGGTCGATTCAGTAAGGGGATGCCGAAATCAATCCGGGCACTGATGCGATCCGATAAGTCATAGCGCAGCCCCAACCCCACTGAGGCTAAAGTTTGACTGGGGTTTGGTAAGAACCGCTGTCCTTGATTGAAGCCATGTCCCACGTCAAAGAAGGGAACAATCTGAAGTGTGCCTGCTGAGCCTGAAAACAGGGGAACTCTTAGCTCCGAGGAAAGGAACAGGCCGCTGTCGCGGGTAAGGCCATCCTGCCGATAGCCGCGCACGGTGGAGACTCCCCCCAGGCTAAACTGCTCAGAGGGAATCACGGGTCCATCCGCGAGCTGTACGCCACCGCGATTCACCCAAGTGAACTTAGAAAACTGGTGTGCCTGGAGAACCTGACCTCTCCAGGCAAAAAACGTGCCATCTCCGAAGAGATCGGCGTTACTGGCGCTGATGGGTAGACCAATATTAAATTGAGATCTTAGAGCAATTAAGCCATTGCGGTCTCGATTGCTCCACTCTTGGGTAAGACGGAGGACGGTGGAATTAGTCCGACCCTCATTATCTGCACCTTCCGTTAGCGGGAAGGGAATATCAAACAATAACTCATCACTTTCTAGTCGGGAGAGGGAGACACCAAGGGCCAATTCTTGGATTTGGCTACCACTAATTTTTCTGAAGATAGGCTGTCTAAAGGAAGCTTCTAGTTGAAAAGCATTGATATTGAGGTCGATAAGGTTGAAGGGTTCCTCAACAATCTTGTTATCTCCATAAGTAAAACTTATGCCCACGGTGCCGTTTTTGATGTTGATGGGAGCGGCATAGTTAATGGAAACTAAATTACTGCCGTCTGTATCTCGAAAGGTGAGATCAACGATATCCCCCAGGCCCGTGACGTTGCGGTAGGTAGCTGTGGCTCCTCGCTCAAAGGTGCCTACGGAGGGGGCACGGTTGTTGTTAGCAAAAACCTCCAGGCTAAAGGGTTTAGTGGGATTGACATCAAGGGTGAGGGTCGCTTGGCTGACGACGGCACCGGGAGTGAGCTGAGCGTTGAGGCCCGTAATCAACGGATCTACTTGCAGCCATCGGAGCGCTTCTTGGATATCTTGCTCTCTGAGAACGCTTTCAGTCGCAGGCTCAACTTTAGCTCTTATGTAACCTTCTAGCCGATCTGCCCCCTGAATTTCGATGTTGGTCACCCGCCCCTCTATGATTTCAATGGTGATTTCTGCATTTGAGGGGTCAATTTCTTCACTGAGGGCGATATTTGCCCCGGAGTTGATATACCCCTCTCCCACATAGCGCTGGGTAATTTTTTCTTCTATTTTGAGCAGGTCAGCGATGGTGAGGGGCTGGCCGATAAATTCCGCGACCTCGGCCCGTAATTCCTCATCTGTGAAGACAGTATTACCCTCAAAAATGAACTGGATGGGGGTGAGAGTCATAGATTGATCTAGTCGAGGATCAAGGCCAGAGGGAAGCCGAAAGGGATTGATTTCTAGAGGTGCAGTAGGTGGAAGGGTCGGCGGTGGCTCGTCAGGGGGTGGTTCCGGGAGGGGTAGGGTATCTGGAAGGATGGGAGCTTCCTGTGCGAGTAGCTGCGGGGTGCTACAGCAGCACAGGCCCAATCCAAGCAGAATGGGTAGAGTTTTATTCATTGTTAGTGGAGTTAACCAGCTTTTGCAGTCTGATCCGGTTGGCAAGCTTGGAGGATGGATGCGATCGCGGGGGCGAATTGGTCCGCTTTTCGTGGATCGTTTACAAAAGAAATTTTTCCATTAGGATTAGTTTTCCATCCCACCACCCGTTTGAGTGGCTTTAACTCGCCCGTTTTCGGATCAGCATAGGTAAGTTGACGCTGATTATATCGTGCTTTGGCGACTTGGAGCCAACGACTTCCCGGATCTGGGAGAGTATCTGGGCTTACGGGCTGCCCAGCCGTGCCAACGCGATAATAAGCTAGGGTATCGCGATAAGTGGGACCACAAGAGGCATATAGCTCTGGGGGGCCAGTTGTGATATTGAGGTCAGGATCTTGGCTAAAATTCGTTATTTCGGCTTCTACTTCAACATTGCCATCAAACTGCTCACCTAGTTGGGAAGTGGCAGTGACTTGGCTATCTGGAGACTTGATGAAGCCAGTGGTGTTGATTCTGATGTTACCGCCTTGGGCATTTTCGGCATTAGCAAAAATGTTGCTTTTATCAATAAGCAAAACTAGATCAGCATCGATGGTTATATTTCCCCCTGGACCATTACCCATTGCAGAAGAAGAAATTTCACTATTAGTTGCCTTTAGTAGCTTTGCACTCAGATCAATATTCCCCCCTTTCCCTGAAGCTGTGGTTGCAAGGATAAAACCTTTATTGAGATTGATTCGATCAGCTTTGATTACTAAAGCACCTGCATCATTAGGTCCGCTGTTTTGAACTGAAACTGAGCCACCCTTTTCAATATCAATCCGTTTAGTTTTAATTCTGACAGTGCCAGATCGACCGGATGGAATTTCAGGGATATTTAAGAACCTCAGAGCAACAGGAGAGAATTGTGTTGGTGTTCTAGTTACGGCTGAGTTGATATTGCTAGGGCTATTAGTGATGGGCGCAACTCCTGAGATGAGAATTGAATCTCGGATATTAAGATCTAAGTTTCCAGCATCACCTTGAGCTACTGCTGTTGTTCCGATACTTCCACCATTCAGTACTTCTAAGCGATTAGCCTCAATTAAAAGATTGCCAGCTTTACCTTCTCCCAAGGTAGTTGCAGAAATTCCACTAGGCGTTAGGGCTGTAGGTGATTCACCAGAAACGCGAATGAAGTCGGCCTTGATGACTGCATCTCCCGCATTTCCTGAATTAAGGGTGATGGTGCCCAGTGTTGACCCACCTGATAACTCAATCTGCCGAGCTGTAACATTTAAGTTCCCACTGTCACCAGGGCCAAAGCCTGCTGTATTGAGTACTGCCCTATTACTCAGAATTATCCGATCCGCATTGAAGTTAAATTCTCCTCCTGGCCCAAAAAATGAGACGATTCCAATTGCACTAGCTGTAAAGTTATTGATATCAGTGCCGACAATATTGGCTGTATTGGCAACCTGGAAATTAATATCTCCACTTTTTCCTGGGGCATAGGTAGCCGTGGAGATTCCAGCACCAGGCAGTACAGATAGGTTGTTAGTGCGTACAGTGATGTTACCCCCTGGCCCAAGCCCTACTGTATTGTTAAAAATGCCAGTCTCAATAAATCTGGAGTTTACGTCAATCGCTGGATTACTAAGCACAAAGTCAACGCTGTCTACTGTGATGTCACTTCCAGGGTTTGGGGTAAAGGTTTGGGACCATAGCTTCGATGTTCGATTGATATCAACCGTTTTCCCAATTACTTCAATCGATCCCGTTCCCATTCCTACACTCTCAAGTAGGGATGCATTCGTTAATGTGATGTCTGATAGTGCATTTTGGGTTGGGGTTAGAGCAAAGCCCAAATTATCTTGAGTCAGACTTACTGTGTCATTTCGGGCACTGATTAGGCTGACCCTACCACTGGGTACAGCTAAAACCCCTCCATCGAGAGACAATCCGTTGCCTATTAGAGATAGCGTATTTCCAGGCGAAACACTTAGGCTTTGGGGATAGATGTTTGTAGGTGCAACAGCCCTCGTCAGGTTCCCTGTTAATACATGACCTTGCCCCTCAATCCGTATTGAGCCAGACTCACTTGTCAATTTTAGGGCTGAAGGATCTCCTGAAAATGAGTTAGCAGGGCTAAGTTGATCGATAAGAAATTCTTGGTTGCCCGCAAAAATGCTTGTTGCTGTAGTGCCAAAAAATGATCCACCAATATTAAGTCTGGAATTTGGGCCAAAGAATATCCCACTAGGATTAATTAAAAATAAGTTGGCTGAACCATTGGCCTGTATAGTCCCAAATATGTCAGAACGAGTGCCCCCGGAAATACGAGCAATAATGTTTCTGACATTCAGATTGTTGTTAAAGAAGGCAGTTTGATTTTGACTAGGAGAAAAGTTAGTAAAACCATGAAAGAGATTGCTACCTTTGCTAGTCCCACCATCAATAGTAATAACTGAACCTTGCTGGGTGATGGTTGTGGACAAGGTTGCGTCAGGTGAAACCTGTGCAAAAGCGCAGTTAGCCATCAGGCCCGTAAAGGCCATCGTGCCAATTAAAAACAAGTTTTGCATAACTACTCATTTAGCTATAAATTTCATCTGGCTAGGGGGTGAAATCGTAACCCCTCGTCGAACAGGTTTAATGTCCTGATCGGGTACTAGTTGAACTTGATATTTTTGAAGTATCGTTGCGAGAACAACCTTGATTTCTGACAATGCCAAGACCATACCGACACAGAGACGATGCCCTCCCCCGAAGGGTAAGTACTCGTATGTAGAATATTGCTTTCCTAAAAATCGCTCAGGCTTAAACTGTTCTGGATCAGAGTATATATCTTTACGATGGTGAGTCAAATAGATAGATGGGGCAATAATTGTCCCTGGCTCAAAGGTATAGCCCATCAAAGAGTACGGCTCTGCCTTGATCATTCGAGCTAGCGTGGTTAGGAAAGGGGGATATATCCGCAAAGTTTCGCTGCATACTGCTGACAAATATGGCAATTTGCATATTTCCAGAGGATCAGGGTCTGGGATGTTGGCTAGCTCAGCCCGAATTTTTTCCTCTATTTCTGGTTGTTGATGCACCCAATACAGTGACCAAGACATTGCCGTTGCTGTCGTTTCATGCCCTGCAATCAACAAAGTCATTAATTCATCATGCAATTCTTCATCCGTCATTCCTTGACCTGATTCGTCAACAGCAGTAACCAATAACTGCAAAATATCTTTGTGCTGTTGGTCTGGTTTCTGTTGTCTTTCCTTAATTTCGGCATAGATCAATCGATCTATATTTTGCTTCAGTTCTTTGAACTGCCCTCCAGGACTCCACGATCCATAGTCGTTGCGAAGAAATGGAAGAAGGAGAAAAGCAACACTAATCCAAGGGTTGTTGTTTGACTCCAGAAGTTTAACTATCAAACGTCTTAGCTCTTTAAGGCGTGGTCCTGGTTTGAGTCCGAAAACAGCTCTTAATATCACTTCCAAGGAAATTCCTTGCATGGAAGAACGGATTTCAAATGGCTTATTGATGGGCCATGACTCAATCACCTCATTGGTCACCTCAACGATAATGCGTCCATAGCTTTCCATTGTTGATTTATGAAAGGCTGGCATTAGTAGCTTTCGCTGGCGTTGATGCTCTTCACCATCAAGGAGCATTAGTGAATGTTCACCAAGCAGTGGACGGATTATTTCATTCTCTTTGTCGATAGTGAAATTACTTTGGTCATCTGCAAATACTTGTCTTATGGCTTCAGGATCGCTAAATAAAACTATAGGGGTTCCTCTCTTCGATTTGGAGAGGGTGAAGATGTCACCATACTTGTCTGAGCAGTCATGCAGGAACTCCAGAGGATTGAAAATTCTATAAAATCTCTCGAAAAATGATGGCTTGGGGGGTCCGTCTGGAAGATTCATTCATTTTCCTAGTTCCTTCACTTAAAACCATATGATTGGCAGAAGCATTTTGTGAATGTGTTGGCAGATTTTTAATGTATTCAGGTAAATTAAATTCAGGTATCCGCTTTATGCAGGAATAACTGAGCCAAAGCTTTATGGAATTCCTAACACGTCTTACCATGAACTTCCTACCTTCCGTATGGGAGTCAAGTCATGGACAAATTGTAATTAACAAGGATCATGAATCTGGTTGATCTTCTCAACGATTAGACTAGCTTGCTGCTTCACAAATTCCTTGGTTCATAATCTTGATCTTAAGCCCTGACTAAGAATTCAGTGAAGTTTCATTGCAAAAACCTTGGATTCCCCCTAAACCCCACCACTCTACACTAGAGTGTCCGCAAGTCTGTCCCAGTGACCTTTTCCTGATGCCTTCTGCCACTTCAGAAAAGCTGAACCAACTCCGAGCGCAGCTCCAAGATTGCACCAATCCCAAGGTGGCTAAGCTGCTCAAAAGTGCGATCGCAAAACTCGAAGCCCAGCTCAACCCAGGCCAGGTTCAGGCCAAGGCAGCTAAAGCCAAATCTTCCAAGATAGCCGAGCGAAAGTCTGCACTCAAAAAATCCCAGAGAGAAGCCAACCGGAAAGCAACGCAACAACAACGAACGACACTGAAACCCCCTTCAAATAAAGAAGTGGAGCCACGGCCTGACGCAACATCCCGGAATGGAAAGGCCACAGTGCCAACTCAAGACAGGTCACAAGAACTGACTGACGCTACGGCCCAGAGTGAGAAGCCCACTACTCAGGACAACCCCAAACAACAGACTGACACATCTCTCCAGAACAAGAACTCCACCCCTATAAATCAGGTTCAGACAAAAGTAACATCCCAACAACAGCAAACCGCCAAGACTTCTGAAGCTAAATCCAAGCAGCAAGATCGTCGTAACCAGAAGCAACCCCTTCTCCCTGGTAATGGCACTCACCGCGCTTGGTGCCGGATTCCGGGAATCATCCGAGCGCAGGAATCGGAGGAGGAGGGGGAGCGACCCGCATACTGCCTTGAAATTGATGGTCATCAGCTTCCCTTGAGCGTAAAGAATCGGTTCGCGAAGTTGATTGAAGCATCCTTGGATCAACCCTTGATGGTTAGATGCTATCCCCGGATTTTTGATGGTCAAATAGCTTTAGCACAGTTTTGCGGAACCAATGACATTACCCCTGATAAACCTGAAGACTGGCTGCTGATCGGGGTTTGGGATGCAGATCAGCAAAGGGTGTTAGTCCAGCGCGATCGCAAGCAGGATAGCAACAGGAGGATTTTACAGCTATCACCCCTGGTACGCGAGGATTGCCTAGAAAAGCTAGAGGGTCGTAAGCTATACCACTTCGAGTGCCAGCGTGAGGGTAGCATGGTAACGGTGGTGGGTGTGGAAGCTCTGCAGAGTTAGTTGAACTAAGGGTGCCTGGGAAGTGGGGTTACAGATCCAACTCCACAGGCTCATCAAAGATTTCTGCTTTAGAGAAGGGGCAAGATTGAGGAAGTTGCTGAGGATCAAGGGGCGTTTCTTTCCCGACTAGTAGTAGCCCATCCTCATAGCCAATGGTGATCGCTTCATTCAGATAGGGTTTCAGACTAGGATTCTCCTGTATGTGGCGGACAATTCTGATCCGCTGCTCTTTGATGGTGTAAAACCAACTCTTTGAGCGCGCCTCTGGCTGATAGTGCCACTTAAGCAGATGTCCCAGCAGTACTCCCAATCGGTTGCAAAGCTCCCGCCGTTCCTGCCTACCCAACGATTCAATCTCCTCAATCAAATTTTTGATATCCACTTGTTCCCACTGCTGTGTTTGCAGCAGCTCTACCTGGCGCTGGGTCCAGGCGTGAAAGTCTTGGTCATAGAGGGTAGTGGTTTGCATGGGAATCAATGCACTGTTCTAGACTATTGTATCCAAACCCGCCAGCTACCTCCTATCCTATGCCCACTCCCAACCACCCTCCAACCTGACCACCTGCTTTGTCCAGGATCGCTTCCTTGAACTCTTGGTGTATTGCCTGTAGTTTGGTTTAGCGACATAGAGCAGAGATATTTATCAAAAATCATTGACAAAACCAGAAGTATGCCTAACATGTCTGCAATGACTTTGGGTATACGCAATGTTTGATCGCAATGATGATTGGCTTGAGCTGGTCTTAAACAAAGGATTTCACATGCTGAAGCATTTCATTGCGGGAATTGAGCTTCCTAGTTGGCTAGCTCCCTTAAGTATGCTTGGCCTCCTGACAGTGTTGATCAAGCTTTTACCTTCGATTAACAAGGGGTCGATTCTGGCAGGCATCGGAGGTTACTTGCTTTTGGGGGTGTTGATCGTCAATGCCTTAGCTTTATCCCTATTTTTGTTCTTGCCAGGTAAATTAGTAACCTTCAAATCTTCATCGGCTGCCCAAGCAGGTGTTACGCTTCTGAAATTGCTGATGATGGGTTCTTTGGTAGGGTTGAAGAATTTACTGGTGTTGACTTTGCAAATCGTGTTCGATCTGGCGATGTTGATTATTGCAGCTTTAACCTACCCACCTCGACAATCCACAAGCCATCTAAATCCTTGTTAAGTAGAGCGTTTCATGCAAGCATGATTGCTCCCAAGCATTTCTCAAACTCTGTAATATCGCTATTAGGGGAAACCACTAGAGATTAGCGTGGATCTATTGCTATAAATCGGTGAAAACGCTGTTTTACTCTTAATGACTTTACCTGATGATATAGAAGAACTCAGGAGCAAAGCACAGAAACCATGTTAACCAGTTTGTTGGCCGAAGCATTAGCAATCACCTTTGATAACTTGAACATGACAGCGAGTATCTTTGAGTGCGCAGAAGAAGCTGCTGAAGACTTGAGCCCAGTAGCAAGACAAAAGTTAGGACTTGTTCATGCAGGGCTGGCACTGGCTATCCAAGGAATGGAATGCGATGAGCTTCAGCAACTGATCCAGCGGTCTGAACTATATTGTGATTTCTAAAAAATATTGGTTTGGTGGTCTGAGATTCTACCATTGAGCATCAGAAGATTGTGGAATGGTGTACTTTTCGATGTCACTGTCGGCCAGTATTCTAGTAATCATTCTCTCTCACAGCATTTCCAGTGCCTTCGCAAACCCCCGCTAATAACCAAGGACCGACCTCAGACCCCATCAACCATTTGATTGATGAGCAGATGGATCAGATTACTGATCCCAATCTTCCCTTCATGGAGAAGTTCGGCAGAGCAGCCCGTCAAGTTGCGATCGCACAGTATGCATCGGAAGGCAGAGGAGTCATTCTGGGAGTGCAGAATCCCAGTTCCAAAAAGTTTGTGTATGTCCAGCAGGAGAATATCGCTATAGCATTGTGGATGACTGCCGTCTCCATGAAGCGTAAGGTGGCTAAAGTGGTTGAGCAATATTACCCTGATCAAGAAGCAGTGGTAGTCATGGTCGTTCCCCCGACTGCTCAGTTGTACCATGTAACAGCAGCAGGCAAGATGGATCTGGTTGAAATTCAAGAGGTGGAGCAGACTACTATTAAGCTTCCCTCTGGAGTGAAGATGCGCAAAGAGGTTAGGGGAGAGAACAGTTTCTATAACTTCTACCATCAGAAGTTAGGGATGTTGGGCCGCATCATCCTCAAACCACATGAAAACAATCAAACGCTGATTGAGTACGAGTTAGCAAGCGTCGGGTTTGACCCACAAGCGGAACAGAGAAAACAAATTTTTATTCCACTTGCAGAGGAGCTAGCGAACCGTCTGGAGTTGGGACTAATGCGGTAGCTGCGGAACTATTGGCTCCTTCTGATGTCATGGGGAGTAACCAATCAGGTGATCCAATGCTTGAGCATGTATGAACAGAATGCCTGGAGTATACTCGAAACACTGAGGTTGTGCCTGGATTTGGTAGTAAAGGATTACTGGCATATGGACAATCTTCTTCCCTTTGGGGGGTTATCACCCCATAAAATCTGGGTGTGCCACCCTAAGTCATTTGAAGATGCCAAGGACGCTATCAACATGATGAGAGCGGATGATATGCTTCTAGTCAATTTGGCGACTTTGGAATCTAATCTGGCTCAGAGGCTGACAGACTACTTTGCTGGAAGTACCTTTGCAATATCAGGAGAGCATATGGAGATTGGTAAGGGGGTTTTCTTATTTGCTCCACCCTCTTTTTCAGTTAGAAAGATCGTGGCATCTGCTTGTTGATTTCTTCCGACGCTGACGCTCAAGATTGGTCAAGAGACAGATCCACTATCACCCGATTGCGTCCTTTAGCCTTGGCTTGATACAGGGCTTGATCTGCGGCTTGGAGCAAGAGTTCAGCCTCCATCAACTGAATATTGGGGAATGACACTAGCCGTCCCTAAGCTGATCGTGATGCGATCTCGATTAGGAGAGTGCTGATGGGGAATTGCCAAAGCTTTCACAGCGCGACGAATTTACTTGGCTACATGCACAGCACCTGATTGTGGAGTATTGGGTAACAGGACTGCAAACTCTTCACCACCTTGCCGGGTGGCTAGATCAGCCGTACCCGTAAGGTTTTGCAACAATCCCTCTCTTTTCAATATGCCTTGCCGTTAAACTGGCTGTGGCATTAGTTGAGGATATCTGCATTGGAATCTACAATCGTCGCCCTCAAACCCAAACCTATTCCCCAGACCATCCCACAACCACCCAAGTCCGTTGTCTCCACTCCTAAACTCATAGCAAAGACAGCATTCCCCAAGAAAGCACCCGAAGGCACCCGGCCACCCAAGCGGGAACCAGGGCATGGGGAGTTGGAAGAGAGACGACGTAGTGTTAGGCGAACGACCCGGCCAACCAAACCTGAGTCTAGACCTCAGACAATATCCCCAGAAGTACCTCCGGCTAGCAGACCCCAAACTCCGAGAATTTCGGCGGAACTGGAGCGCCGATTCAGGAATCTGGAGCTGAGTCAGAAGGATTTGTTTGAGCAAGCCACAAGGACGCGAGGTGAGCTGGAGTATCTGGCCATTGCTAGGAATAGTGCTGGGCAATTTTGGATTACTGTGGCGGAGATAGGAAAGCCTTTTATGAGGGAAACATTTGCAACTCCTGAGTTTTGCTGGGAGTGCGCTGTCGAATTAGAGGACATGTTCGATATTTTGCAAGTGATTGAGCTGCGACCACCAGAAACGATTGAACGCATTGAAGAGATTGTTGCTTCACACAAAAATCGTGAGTATGTTGCTGTCTCGAACTCTTGCCAGTAGTTAAGGGGAAGTATTTGTTGGTTTACCGTTACCGTCTAAATACCCTCGTTCGATCAGCAGCGATCGCAACTCCGTAGGAAAATCTGAGTTCTTGCCCATGCGTTTGCCTGCAAAGATCTTGTCTTTAGTTCGATCTTGGTTAGCTACCATAAAATTCCAGCCTTCTTCGAATTCACCCAGCAGTATTTTCTGTGCGACATATCCAGCAAGGATTCCATTGGCAGATAAACCTTCACTCTGGTATTCACGGAATGTCTGATACATTTTCTCTAATTTCTCACGAAGTTTTTTGGGATACTTCATGGTAGTTGGCTGGAGTTCACCATCTTTGTAATTGAATATTGCAGTGGGAGGATATGAGCCTGCATAAGAGCTAAAAGCATAGTTGAACTTATTATCACTACTTACGAACTCAATTTTTCCATCTCCATCAAGATCCTCGAATGTTCCTCCCTTATGGTCTAATGGCCCTGTCTCAGTTTTCTCGAAAGTGTTGTTATGCCATCGGTAAACTACAGTATTTGTACAGCAATGTGCGCCACCACTATAGCGTTGAATGATTACTTCAGCAGTTCCATCGGCATCAAGATCTGTTATAGACACATTGCCCATCATCCATAGGTATTCACTGTCGGAAAGAATGGGTTTACCCTTGTGCAAAAGTTGATATTTTAGTCTTTGACAGCTCTCACCGCTAACCCTGCGGATCTAACGGGAGATTCTTAAGAGCATTTGACTCTTACTGGCTGTGCCAAGCAGCCTCTAAACTCTCCGAGTAAATCATCGAGCTTACTTGTATGTTTGCGAAGGATATTCAAAGCCCCATTAGCGTCAGCATTGACCAACCAACCCTTAGCTGTTCGGTACAGTCCACGCTTGATGCGTTTGCCTTGGAATTGATGCTTTGGCCTATTGTCAGCATTCCAAGCTGGCAATATATCTCTATCCAAACTAGACGACTTAGAGGTGTAGGATTCCTCCTGCTCAATGCACTCAATCCCATACCGTTCGCAGAGGCTTTCCAGCTTGCGCTTAAAGGTAAAAATCGGAATTTGAGTGAACTTCTGATTGTTTCGCTTGCCCATATTGACCCCTTGTTTGAGGTCCGGGTTGTAGCCAATAACAATCTTGCTGATGCCATTGTCACGGCACCAATCAATCACATATCGAGCCGACTTATTCAAAAAGTCATTAACTCTATGATGGCGACGGTCCAGCAGCTTAGCCTGATTGTGGGTCAGTCCAGAAATACCCTGCAAGTCTTTAATCGACTGCAACCTGGCATTTTCTTTGTTGTACCACTGATTAATCGACTTAATCGCGATTCCATCCATGATGAAGGATTGCTTCGTACTGCTAACGCAGGTAGCAAAGTTGTCCAATCCCAGATCAATGCCCAGCATTTCACCCGTTTGTTCAACTTGCAATGCCTCTTCGGCCCCATAGACATAAGACACATCAAAGTATCGCGCTCCCAACTTAGGAAGAATGCGAATTTCTTTGACCACCTTATCTCTCAAGCGCTCAGGGATAGTAATCGGTACGACACCCCACTGACGACGAAAAGGCCGAGACATAGGAATATTGAAAACCCAATCTCTACTAGGCAATTTAGCCCAGTCACGGGGGCGTATCGGTATTGTCAGCAGGAAATACCCGTCTTTAGGCAGATACCCAGGAATGCTGACCTTAGCTTGATACCCACCTGCCTGCTTCAATTGCAACAGCTTGAAGAAGGACCGGAACGACCTATCTACAATCTTCAAAGTCTGCTGAGCAATATCGGTGGGCAGATCTTTATAGTTTTCATTCTCCTTAACGTAATGATAGTTGCCTTCATAGTGGAGGTATTTACGCTCTTGAAAGAAGTATTGGCGCACGTTATAAAGTCCCACATTGAACATGTTTTTGCTCAAGTGGCACATCTGCTTGAGTGCGTCAGATTGTTGTTTATCCAACCGGAGGCGATTGGTTTGATTCAAAAGCATTTGAGTTTTCCGCAATACATCTATACTTCTAGCGGAAATATTTCACTATTGCCAGCAAAGCTGGCGCTCCTATCCCCCTCGCCGCTAGAGTGCTTTGCACTTAGCGGGAGTCCCCTGGAGGTTTAAGATGGATTTTCGGGGGCGGCGATTCTGTATATGATACGAGCGCAGATATATCACCAACAGTGATTTTTTTCTTAAAGGAAGGAGTATTGTGATCGATATTTATTGTTGTGGTTTTTGTTGTTTGGGCTTGCTTATCAGCAATTATGTTATTGAGACTTGTATTTGCTAGGACTAAATTAGAGTGAAAGAAAATAACCCCTAATCCAACAAGGCTTAAAAATTGTCTGTTCATTATTCTAGGCAACTGATTGTAATTTCACTAGAGTAGAAATCTTCTATAGACTTTTTCTTTCTAAGTTGAAAACCTCCAAGCAGCAGAACCATCCAAACTGATCCAACAGAGACTCTTAATTCACTAACAATAGCTGATAGCTCAATTGATCCATGATTTTTATCGATTAATTTTTTGATTCGCTCTAGCCAGATAGAGTGATCTTCTTCATAGGTCATCTGTTCAACGATTTCTTCCACTGAAGTGTTCTGAGCTTCGACCCAATTAAGCAGTTCTTCCTTATCTATTTCTGTGAACTGATTTAATTTCTTGGTATGAGGACTTCTGCTAAAGATTGGTGAAGCTTCGATCAGTTGATCTAAATTCAAGTCCATGGTGCGGCGCAAGAAAGGGCTCAGCATTTCTGGGGTCAGGATAGGTCCAGAGTGATCTTTTTGCAGAATTTGGTCGGTAAACAACTTTGCTTTTCTCAGCAAAATATCTGTGATGGCTAGAAATATCCTAGCCGCATAGGTCATTCTTTCGGCCTGTGGTAAATCTTCCAAAATTCTTTCCAGGGAACTTTCCAGTATTATGCAGTCTGTTCTCCAAGGATCGATTTCAGCTAGCTTGATTGCTTTTTCAAGCCGTTTCGGTGTGGTAGGGGCAGGGGCGGTAAGGGCATTCTTCGATTTTTCTTGAGCTAACCTCGGGCTCGAATCTGCGAATTCCATATTCTTCGTTGATGAGTTGGAGTAGTTCGGCAATGTAATTCACTGCATCAGGGCTATACATCCCCATTGAATGCTTCCCAACGCTTTGAATCAATTTGTCCCCTTCCCAGATCTCGGCTGCGATCGCATGTACGGGACTGTCAGAGTGTTCCTGATATAAAATCAGCACAGCTCCATAAATTCCCTTTGTGTCTGGTGGTGATAGGGGCTTGGTTGGTTCCGGGAATTTTTCCTTCCGTCTGGCCCTGCGAAGGTCGCTGTTGATCTTAGATTTGTTTCGGTGATACGACCGGCGACGGTGACAAACAGACTCATCGAAGCAGTTATCACCTTCAGGGCCGTGAATTCGCTTGCATTCATCGATATCTAGGAGCGCACAAGCCCCACACTTCTTGTTTTTTGGCCTTCCACGTTTTTCAGTTCTTGGTCTTGGCATGGGTGAGCCTTAGTTTCTCCCATAATAAAGTGTAAGTTTAGTGTAAGTCTTCGAGATTAGCTATCCTTTGGCAGATTCTTTGCACTGTCTCAGACTTAATGGAAGTACTTTGATGGACAACGGAGGTTAATTCTGAGCGATAGCAATGGGGTGTTTGATTTGTTGTGGCCTTTATAACCTGAGCAGTGTAAGCAAAGCAGTTGACTTTATTAAAGACTCTTTAATAAATGACTCTAGAGGCTTTGACTCTTTAATTTAAGCCTCTACTTAAATTAAGCTGTTCTCATTCCGTATTTCAGCAGAACACTAACCAAGTGAGTGATTGAAGAATAACAATGAACACTAAATCGCTGAATAGATAGTTTTTTGATGTGGTAAATCGTTTAATCTTCCGATTCTCTGCTGTATCTGTCTTCTTGCCTTTAAGGATTTTGGGCTAAAGATTCTAGAACTACTGACTCTTTAGCTAAAGAATCTACTTGCATTTTAAATTAGTCGAAAGTTCTATGGTGCTTCTAGTCCGAAGATAATAGCTTTTGGTCTAAAGACTCTTTAGTGAAAGACTCTAGAGTCAATAAATCAAGAGTTAAATATTAACTAATTATAAGTTTTAGTATCAAAAACTCTTGAGTTGCTATATAAAGATATTTGTTATCTTCACTCAGCGAAATTAGAAATAAGTAAACAGGACTGATTTACTGAAGAAGTGAAGACCAAAGTTTCAAATAATTAAGCATTAATTTCTCAAGAGTCATAAAACCTCTATCCATAGGTTGTAATCCATGAAAACCATTGTTCTTACAAGTCTTGGGGGCGGTCAGGGTAAATCGACCAGCTCCTATATGTTGTCCAGATTGTTAGCAAGGAATGGTGCGCGGGTATTAGCCATAGATGGCAATCCGCAAGCTGATCTCTCACTCTATCTGAGAAGTGAAGCTGAAGAAGATGACCCTACGTTATTGGAGTTATTGAAGAATCAGCTCAAAGATCCCTTGGATGCGGTATACACAACACCTTACGAAAACCTGTTTATCATCCCTTGTGATCGCATGTTGTCGGAGGCAAAGCCGTACCTTGCTTCATCAGGTTCAGCAGCTACCGTTCTGAAGATTCGATTGGAGCCCTTTCACGAGCATTTTGACTATGCAGTGATTGACATCCAACCCACCTCTTCAGAGCTTTCTATCACCTGTGTGGGAGCTGGAAACTACTTCATCCTTCCTTGTGAAGCGAACACGAAAGGTCATGCTTCAGGGATTGATACCTTTCAATTCCTGGAAGAGCTTGCTGCCTTAAGGGTCTGGTCCGGCGAAATCCTTGGGATTGTCCCTTTCCGCGAAAAATGGGCTGGCCGCAATCTAACCATCAAAAGTCGCGAGGCTTTGGAGCGACTTAAGTCATTGGCCAAGGATTATAAGGTAGATCTGCTGCCATCCATCCGTGAATCGGATCAGTTTGAAGCTGCACTGAAAGCTGGGATTTTGCTGGATGAGCTGGATTGCAAGTATGCAGATTTGCAATATCCATTTGAGAAGATTGTAGAAAAACTAGGAGTGGAAAATGTCGGATCTAGCAGAGCGGCTTAATAATCGTCAGAGAACTAAGGTATCGAGAAGGACTGCGATTGTTCCTGATCAAGTGGCCTCTGAATCGATCACAGAAGATAACCCTGTGAGCCTGACTGTAGTAGAAAGTCCAGTGGATACGGACGATGATCTACTCCCCGAAGATGATTATCGAAATTTTGAACTATCCCAAGCAACGCTGAGGATTGAGAAGAATATTGCAGAGCGCTTGTCGAACTTTTGCAAAAATAGTGACCCAAAACTTTCTCGGGAAGCTCTTATAGAGGCAATGTTCTTGCAGGTTGAGAACGATGCTGATTTAAGGGATGTTGTGTTGGCCCTGGCAGTTGATCGGAGTGAACTGAGAAAAAGGGCAGGGAATTACAAACGAGGGAAATCGATTAGCGATCGGGCTTAGTCTGGCTAGTTTTCAAGGTTGCTGGTTGGATTTATGCGTTAATAGAGTGATCTTAGGCTTCTCGGAGGTTGATTGATGAAAAAATCCCAGATTTTGCTATTGACTTCATTTGCTGCTGCTTTAGTTTCTTTTTTGTCTTTCTCAGAGTTCCAAGAAACACGGGTTATAGCCAACGAAGTTGTTCATCGAAAAAGCTTAAGTGGGGATCTTGTTGCCCAAAAACCATCACAATTTCGTCAAGTATGGGCGGTTGCTTATAGCTCTGATGGAAAACTGATCGCATCCACAAATGATGATACAACTGTAAAAATCTGGAAGGTTGGAGAAGCAGAACCTATTCAGACCTTATTAGGCCATTCTGCACAGGTTCTAGGTGTTGATTTTAGCCCAGACAATAAAGTTCTAGCAACTTGTAGTAGTGATGACACTATTAAGCTTTGGGATGTCAATACTGGGAAATTGCTGAATACCCTTGAGGGACATGCAGGATCGATTTATTCTTTGAAGTTCAATCCTGATGGAAAGACACTGGTATCAGGTAGCTTTGATCGGACAATTAAAATATGGTCTGTAGATGGGCGATTAATCAAGACATTAGAAGGGCATCCAGCCTATGTGGATAGTCTTGCTTTTACCCGTGATGGACAAGTGCTGGCATCAGGTGGATCTGGTGGGACCATTAAATTTTGGAACCCGAAGACAGGTGGATTGATTCGCACTGTTAAGCGGGGGCCAGGATTGACTACTGGGTTGAGCTTTGATCCTGGTGGACGTGTTTTAGTGGCTGCAAAAGGGACACATGAAATTGAATTCTGGAATGCCAATAATGGAGATTTGATCCGAGCTGTACGGGTTCATAAGAAAAGGGTTAGTAATGTTGAATTTAGTCCTGATGGGGATATGTTGGCCACCAGTAGTTGGGATGGAACGATTAAGCTGTGGGATGCGCTTCGTGGGCGTTTAATCCGTACTTTGTCCCCTCATACGAGGGAGGTTCATAGTATGCAGTTTAGCCCTGATGGTGAGTATGTTGTTTCAGGAAGCCATAAAGGGAATGTCAAAATTTGGCGAGTTAATGATGGGAAAGAGGTCTATAGCCTATGGCATTAAGTTAAATATTTAGAAGTTATGGTGTTGCGTCAGTACTTAATCATTCCTGGTAAAAGTAGAGAAGATGAATTGTTTAAGAGAATAAATTGATATTTAAATTATTTTGCACTTTCTTCAGCTAGTACGTTTGTCACAAATTGGATGCTATAATTTCTTGCTGCTTGAGAAACAAGGAAAAATATAATTGAAAGGCCAATCATATATGAAATGCAAAGCTTGAGACTTGATGCAAATACAAAACTTGAAGGACCAAAAGTAATTAAAAAAATAAAACTTAAGCTAGCTATTTCTCTCATAAGCAAGAAATTCCTGTGAGCATTAAGAACTGAAGGCTTATCCTCATGAACTTTATAGAGCGTATACCAAACACGATTCTGTTCATCTGGTTCTGTAGGTAAATTGGGCAAATAATTTTTGATTTTTTTTGGGTCAATCCTTGGATCTTTATTCATATGCTGAGAGAAAGCTCGACAAGCAGGCAATTGATATTTTTGCCTTAAAAAAATCAGAAAATATTTAAACTCATTTCCTAGTTGACCACATAAAATTCGGCTAATAAGTCCTATAGCAGTTGACCAGATGATTGATGAGTATACTTTATCTGGAATAGATACAATTAAATCTCCTATAGTTAGGCTAAGTTGATTGTCTACACTAAAAGCATTAATTAAAATTAAAAAAAACAAGATATTAATAAATACAAAAATATTTATCTTTGGTTCATTTTCTTGCTTTAATGACTTTTGAGAACTACTCATCTTAATATATATGCTTCATTGTTAATTTTAAATTAAAATCAATTGCTTCTATCGGCGAGAATAGCTGAGTATCCCTTTGGACTTCTAATGAGCATAATTAAGGGATCGTCATTTGAGTTGGCAAGTATTGAAGCTGTATTTAAATCAGTTGATGATGGATGAGAATTCCCAAGGTGGCTGTGCCAAGTACCCAAACAATATAAAGTGCTGTTGCAGGCTGACATATATTCTTGAATTTGTTTATTTAGCCCATGTGTACCAAGGATAAATTCAGATTGAGAACGGACACTGTCAGGTGGAGCACTGAGAACATTAGCTACTAAAAATGACTGCTGACACTCAGAAATTCTTCCCATGAGAATACCTCCGGTCTCCACATCAGGGTAACTCATTGATTCATTTACGATTTTTGAATGGGCGTATTCTGAAAGTCTCACAGTCCAGGTAGGATCATTTGTAGTAGGAATTATATGAACAGGAGGGATATTGATGGAACGCCACTTCAGACCTAGATTGTTCTCGGTAAGTTGCCCGAGTAGAATTTCTCCTGTGCTTGTTGGTAGACCCTCGTTTTGATACTTTGATATTGCTTCAGACATGGATGCAGCAAATAATGATATTTTGGCATCCGAAACAACCATTGTAATTGAGCTACATCCCTGCCCTATAGAGATTTCTTGAAGTATGTTCTCTTTACCGTAGAAGATACTTTGCATTACATCATCTTGTCTTAGATGCTCGTAGAGACTGACAATAAGATCTGATGAATTAGGATTACGATGTGGGCCTTCTACGGTGAGTGTTCCAATGAGTCCTTTTGAGAATAGTGAAGCTTCAATAATCCTTGTCTTTAGTCGCTTAATGTTTTTAGATGTCAGTGCTTCTCTTACTGAGTGTGAGGCTGTAGAGTTAATGATTCCCCAAGAGTTATTTGGAATTATTTTATGAAATAGTTTCTTGTCGCTGATTATCTTAGTAATATCTTCTGTAAATCCTTTGCAGCATTGGCCTAGACCTTTAATTGCATAAGCTAAGCTTGCAGCTTTATTATCAATCCATACGAGTTGATTGCTAGAAATTGGACATAATGCATGTCGAGCAGCATTATGAGGGGATAAATACTTTCTATCAATAACTTTATTGGGTGCATTGCCTGATCTAGCTAGATGCAGAGCAATTTTTGAGCCTAAGCTTCCACAACCAAGCAAAATAGTACTATTGCTTTCCGAATGAAGTAACTTTCCTGATAATTTCTGTAATATTTGGGGAGTTATAGATTGTTGGTGGCACGCTGGAAATACTGATGTACGGCTTCCTAAATTTAATTGATCTGGGCGATCAATATAAATAATATAAGGGATAAGTTCTATATTGCTGGTTTCACCTATTAAATTATAAGGACGGCGAACACATAGAATGATAGCAAGAGGCAAGTTATTTGGTAAATGTAAATTATTTAAATACCTTTGTAAATTCCTAAGTCCGTTAGTTAGTTCATTAATGCAACCATATTCATTTGCCTTATTTGATAACTCATACAAGTGTTTAACGTATTCAGGTTGATATTTATCATAAACTATAGGTTCCCCTGATGATGTTAGTCTCCCTGGTGTTACTAAGATAGCTAAGCTCTTTCCTTTAAAGACATTGTTGTCAAACTTCTGGTATTCCAAAGAAGTAACTTTTAAATCTTTAGATTTTATTTGCTGACTTCCAATTATCCCATATGTGGAAAAATTGTCTAAATTGCCTTCACTTGAAGGGGACTCAATTCCTAAAAAATCAAATGTAAGAAAAAAGTGCTTTTCTTGACTTGATACGAAATTTCTTAGGAAATCACAATCTGCGATAACTCTGTTTTTTAGAGTGTCACGACGTATTGGCTCCCATCCTTGATCTGGATCAATAAGTTGTTTTAATGCTGCCTTCTCAAGCCAAGATATTACCTGATTGATAATAACAGTAAGTCCTCCAGACTGCATTAGTTCATCGAGATCTCCCGCATATATACAGGGAATGATAGCTCCTTGATCTATTCGCGGTTGAATATGAGCTAGAGAAGTATCAAAATCATCTCGAAGTTTAATCGTTGGAGCATTGATTGGGTAAGTCGAAGGAAAAGTAAATGTAACGGGTTCTATTGAGAATACACCATTGGGACTTTTCCCTTGTGATAGCCAATTAAATGGCAAATTTAACTTGATATTAACTGTGACATCAACATCTTTAGTATTGGAGTCTGCTACAACATTAGAAACCTTTTCAACTTGGTGATGAGATTCAATCTTTGAGATTGCTCTTTTTATAGCCGTCTTATTAACTAGTGTAAGCTCACCTTCTATTACGGCTTTATAATCTTCTTTAGCCATGAGCTATGGGCTGTCTTCCAATTATTGGCAGGTTAGCAAATCTTGGCTTACTCATTAATCTTGGCCCATATTCTGTAATTTCAAAGTCCATTACATCAGGATTCTTAGTATTAGGATATTCACCTGTACATTTGAAACGGTTAGGATCATTATTGGTGATAGCAATATATTCCCTTTTCGCACGGATGTTAGGAGGGTCATTGTCTATACCGCTAATGGGCTTGCTGCTAGATATGATGAGTGCTCCATGTCTTGCTTGTGAAAGAGCTAGCAGTGCATCTCTACTGACTACGGCATTTTCTCCTAACTCACTCCAGCTATCGTGAGAAAGAGTGTGCCAGGAACAATGGTGTGGTGATTGAAGGATATCGTATTGGAGATAGCCAGTATTCTTATGTTTACTCAATAGCCTCTCCCAGATAGCTACCTCTGCATCCCCACCTGAGAGGAAGCGACAAACATCTTGAACTTGATTTACGTTTAGCGAGATGGATAGGATAACGCTTGATCTATTTTTTGCTAATGCTTCTTCTTCATCTTCGATATCAGATTTTGGCAATGGACCGAGTAGATAGATTGATGCTGATGGATCTAACCTTCCATTGATTTTAGTTATGTTAGAGTCGATTGAGACAAGAATTTCTTGTAAGGAGTCAGTTTTTCCATTTTCATCCTCACCTAATATCAAAATTTGGTTTCCATGAACTAATTGACTTGCCCCAAATTTTTTGAAGAGATTTATTCGGCGTTTAGCTTCTGTGTTGAAAGATTTAGCGTCTTCACATAGAACTAGATTATTATGGCCAGCTCTGCGAAAAATTATTGGAGATGACCATAGCTCTCTAATGAAGATTTTGTTGTTTTTAGTATTGTATTGTTCAGGTGGACCTAGATGGAAGGTATTCGTTAAACCTAGACAGTGATCTTGATCTGGGTGAGTTAGAAGAAATACATCGACATATGGGCGACCTTGATCGTCAACTCTAATTCTTTCTCTTAACTTTGCTTCTACATCAGGGATAACATTATTGCCCTCATTTTCTAGATTACGAATTTTGACATCAATAAGAATAGTTTTACCACTATCAAGCTTAATTAATGTCATGTCTCCATTATCAACTGGAAAAAAAGAAATATTTGCAGACATAACAATCCCTTGTTAGATTAATCCTCACTCCCAAACTATTAATAGCTTAAGAAAAATGATGCTGCTATGTTTATTTGTACGGATTTCCGAACTTTATCATTAATTTAATTCATCGAAATATTTTTCTTGTATATTTATGTGATAGGGAAGATTAATAAGTTAGAATATTATATTTATCTACATAGATTTTAATCTAGCTCTTTGAATTTTTTCCCAATATATTTACTGACCAACCTTCCATCGATTAGCTGATAGGCATACCAGTAAGGGCCGTGCATATCCTCTACATTCCCCGACATGCAATCACAGGTATCTTTACCGCACCGAACATATTCATGCCGATAGGTAGCCTTAACTTTTCGAGCAGCTTTTGGAGATACCTCAGTGTTGAGATCATCTTTCTCGATCTCAGATTGTAACCATTTAAGCAATCGCTGCTTTTTGTTCGGAGAGAGCTTTGCAATCGCGGGTTTTAGCTGGGTGAGGCCGATGGGCATATTTATATCTTATGTAAATTTATGGCTAAATATATTCTAGCTTATTACATAAGATGATCACTTATCTATAGAGTTGCAATTATTCCTTTGGTATGGAGAAAAGCATATGCTCCCTTGAAGACAGAGTTTCCAAATCAAAAAACCTAAACCGTTTTATGTTTACAGCAAGGTAATGTTTTTTAAAACTTCAAAAATCTGTGTATTATCAAATTCGCAGTCACACCCAATCCCTATTTCGACTACTTGACCAATCTTAGGGATTTTCATGAAATAGGATGGCCTTAGTGACCTAACCCCCGATTCAACAAGAACTCCATCTAATCCAGAGAATTGATAAGGTTTCATAGAGCTTCGATACCATTTACCCACCTTAAATTTCTTCGCTCTTTCTCGTTGGATCACCAACCGACGCAAAGGCAAATTATTAGGGTTAGGTATACGGCGGATGTAGGGATGATAAAGACCTCGCCCTCCAAATCCACCCCTAGCTGTGCAAGCAATTAGATCGTAGTCAACAGGGTTCAAGATCCATACTTCGCCATTATTACGGAGCATGGTGCGGAAATTTTTGGGAATTTTGATTTGAATACCAAACTGCTTTAAGTCTACGGTTTTCTTTTGGGTACTGGGTTTGACATTGCGGTCATAGTCAAGGCAGTTTTCTCGTTGTGCAAGAATTGGTGAGATAGTGGGTGAAAAACTGGCAGCGGTAGCTTTTGGCTCTTTAGTTAAAGCAGGGAGCACCGGTGAAGAGACGAATAAGGACGGTAGAAATAGAAGCAGAACAAATCTAGTTCTCATGAAATCAGGCTATTTGACATCATGCCTCTAGAATAAGGATAAGAGCTTCAAAGAATAAATATTTTCATAAAATTTTCTCAAATATTTTTTACTGCCAAGATTTAAATTATTGCGTTTAGAATCGGAGCATCACACTGAAAAGTAGGCGGTAGTTTAGTAGCTCAGATTTCAGTCTGATTCTTGTGTTTTGTTTTCACAATTTTCTGCTTAGATTCCATTCCTACATTGAACTTCAACCAGCATTATGGGCTGTACTTTTTGGAAGATAGATAGCAAGCTTGGTATAGTTGGATTCCCTCGTTGTAGAAACCTGCGATCGCACCCGCGATGCCTTTGCAACATCTGTCACAGTTCAACCTCCGCAGACAAAGTGCAGGCCCGGATAGGATATAGATGAGCTTGTACCTCCTGCAAAGTAAGGCTTCGCTGCTCGATGGTTTGAGAGGGATGTTGAATCATCAGCTCAATTGCACCACTCAGTACCCCCTCAAGGCTTTTAAGGTCACATATCCGAACGGAGAGAAAAAAGCTTGTAACTCCCACGGCTGCAAGTGGTATACCCTGAACAGCAATAGGAACAACTCTTGTACGCTCAGGACAATATACAAACCGCATACCATCTACATCAGCAATAAAGCTGTAAGTGTTGGAATCTGAACAATCAGTAAGCCGAGGGTCTGGTGGCTGAGTAATGGCAGTATGCATGGGTAGACAGGCTTGCAGGAGCCTGAGTAAATTTCGATGTAACCCAAATCAATTTTGAAGTGACAGAAATTTTTCCCTCAGTTGCTCCTAGTCGTAACACACTCACTTCAACCTTAGATTATCCACTTGCTAACAATTCCTTAAGAGCGATTTTTATACAGTTTGACTGGATATTCATCATAAAGCTGTGATAGGCTTTCATGGTACATATGTTCTGATCCATGCGCGTACACTCTGTTCATGCCTGGAAAAATTCTGTGGTGCTAGAACGGCCTCTGTTCGGTGCTTATGCCCCGGCAGGGTTTCCATCTCCAGCACAAGACTGGATTGACAGTGGATTAGATCTCAATGAATTTATGGTGTCACATCCGGCAGCAACCTACTATGTGCGGGTTTCCGGTGATTCTATGATTGAGGCTGGCATTTTAAATGGAGACTATCTGATCGTTGATCGGGCTGTTGAGGCCCGTCACGGTGTCATCGTTGTGGCAGTGTTAGAGGGTGAAATGACAGTGAAGCGGCTCTATCGGCAAAAAGGTGTGATTGAGCTGCATCCAGAAAATAAGGCTTATCCACCCATTCGGATCAAGCAAGATATGGAACTAGTGATTTGGGGCGTGGTGATAGGTGTCTTCCGCAAGACCTTTATCTAATCCTCAGCGCCGGATAGCCTTAGTGGACTGTGATAATTTCTATGTCTCATGTGAAAAAAATTTCAAACCCGCCTGGAAAGACCACGCACTGGGGGTTCTATCCAACAATGACGGTTGCCTTGTCGCAAGATCTCATGAGCTTAAGGCAGCAGGCATTCCAATGGGAGCCCCCTACTTCAAATATCGAAAGGAGTTACAAGCACTAGATGCGATACTTGTGTCCAGCAATTATGCGCTCTATGGCGATATGTCAGCCAGAGTAATGACTACGCTAGGCCAGTTTACCCCTGAGTTAGAGATCTACAGCATTGACGAGGCTTGGTTAAATCTAACGGGCTTTGAATTGGCCACTCTAGACGCCTATGCGCGGGAGATCGTAGCCACCACCAAGCGTCATACTGGGATTCCGGTCTCTATGGGAATTGGGCCTACCAAGGTACTGGCTAAAATTGCAAACAGAATCTGTAAGCGGTGGGCGATTCCTGGTCAGGTCTTTAATATCGGTAGTGCTGAGTCTCTGGATGGCATACTGACCACGATCCAGGTTGAAGACATCTGGGGGATTGGTCGTCAATGGGCTAAAAAGTTAGAGGCATCCGGCATTTATACGGCGAAAGACCTAAGAGAGGCTGATGATGAACAGATGCGGCGACGGTATAACGTAGTGATGCAGCGCCTGATTTTGGAACTGCGGGGAATCTCTTGTTTGGGTATCGATCAGATTGCTCCCAAGAAACAGATCATTGTGTCACGCTCTTTTGGGGAGCGGGTAGAGGATCTGGACTCCCTGTTGCAAGCGGTAGCGATGCACGCGACCCGAGCCGGAGAGAAATTGCGATCGCAAGACTCAGAATGTGGGGCCATTCAGGTTTCTATTCGTACAGGCCGCCATAATCCGAAGGAAAAGTTTTTTGGGGAATCGGCCTTGGTCCGGTTTCCGGTGGCCACCGCCGATACTCGCAAGTTAATCTGTGCGGCTCAGCGTGGCGTCAAGCAGATTTATAAAAAAGGCCCTCGTTATGCTAAAGCAGGGGTCATGTTGTTGGATATTTCACCCACCAATGTGAAACAGCAGAACTTATTCTGTGAGGGAGATAGTCAGAAAGCAACGACGCTGATGCAGATAGTCGATCAGCTTAATGATGAGTATGGTCGCAAAACTGTGTTTTTTGCCAGTGAGGGGATGCATCAAACTTGGGCTATGAAACGCAGGATGATGACCCAGGCATACACTACCCAATGGAGTGACGTACCTGTTGTTCACTAAATACGAAATTAGGGAGTGATACTCATGCCATCCATACATCATATTTTCTTGCTTTTGTGATTGTGATTCTCCTGCTTCAGTCATTGCAACTGATGAGGGCAGACTGATAATATGGCCAACATTTTAGTTATCCATCAGGTCTAATTATTTTCTTGGTAAATAGGAGTTTATCAGTGAGTGCAAGCCAGATTTCTCAAGCACTTAAAAGAATGTATGAGCCAACCTGTGGTTTGAGTATAGAAGCTGTGGAGCTGCTGCTCTTACTGGTCAAGCAAACTGCTAAAGTTGATTTTGAATTCATCTGGCAACAACGGAACCGACGTAATCCCAAAGAATTAGCTGCGACGCTTGATGAATTAATCTCAGCAGGTTTAATTAGAGAAGTTCCAGGAGAGATCGCAGAGATTATGGATCATTGGAGTAGTGCAGAATCGTTGTGAGTCAGTCTTATGAATCCACCTGATCTGTTTCTGCTAGGAAATTTCTTTTCTATAAAACTAACTACTTCAGAGGCTGGAATTCCTGCGTGATATGGCGTGATTCCTTTTTCTTTGAATGAGTTTTCCTCGAAGAAATTTTGAGTGACGATTCCCACAAAGCGTCCTGTTTTATCTATTATGGGGCCACCACTATTCCCAGGAGATGTTTTCGCAGAAAAGAGAAAATAGCTTTTGCTCTCATAGTCTTTGACAAAAGAGTTTATTTCACCTTTGTGAGCAACTAAATAAGCGTCGTTTGTTCTAGGAACTGCTGGATATCCAAGTGTTACTACTTCATCCAATATCTTTGGAGCTGTATTGGGTATTAGAGCATCACTTGAGTCTATATCTTTTAAGGTGATTGCTGCGATATCGTTATGCTTATCAAAAACGATATCATTTTTCTTATCAACAAGTATTTCTTTAGATTCTGCTTCATCACTATCGCATAATAAGCGTATTGACACTGCATCTATTACCACATGTTTATTAGTTATAACTAAAGATCTAGATGAGAAGGTTGAGTTCAATAAAAAGCCTGTCCCAATGTTTTCGTCACCATCAGAATTTGTAATCACAACTTTGAAAATAGATTTTCTATGTCTGCGAATGATATAGTCAAACCCCAGCAGAATATTTCTCAATGTTTTTTGTCTATGAATTTCTATTGCTTTTGGGTTGGCAAAATAAACAATCTTTGCTCTAGATATAGAATTTCCAGGCTTCATTGCAGTAATAATTCCTTCTTTTTCTAGGATTGTTAGAGAGCTATAAAGTACTGGTAATGGCGTTCCACGATTTTCTATCTTTTGCTGATAATTACTAAAGTCTTCATCATGAAAATATCCTTGCTTTATGAATATTCCATTATTTGAGCAGCTTGATAAAATATCTGCGAATAATTCAATATCTAATACTTGCGCAGTCATCATTCTTACTATTAGTTCAACAAAATCTATATTGTCTTCTAGGGAATGAGGATCTTTTCGATTGATTTTTGATTTCATTGATTTATTATTTCTTTATAGAAGAAGATGTGAGAGTAATCAGGTTGTATAGAAAATTTGCGAGGCGATTTGTAAGGCTTAGTCATAATTACTAGAATTCATATAATGCCCCATTTGTCCACTACACATTAAGCAACCCGATAGATAGCTGTCTTCTAAATTACCTGCCACAAATTCATTACAGTACCCACAATGCCCCACTTCTGTTTCAGAATGAATGCTGAAGCAAGAAAAGCAGATCCAATCTTCTCCTATTTTTCCTACACACGGGCTAGGATGCTCACAGCTATTGCAATATGATAGATGCTCTCCATTTGATTGTTTATTGTCTGGGAGTAAATCTTCAAACCCAAACTTCTCTCCACATGCTCTACATGCTAGTAGCGGAAAAATATCTATACTCTCTGAAACTTTTATAAGGCTAGAACTACAAGATGGGCAATCGATGCTATCTATAAAGTTTTTGAGATTCTCATCATCTAAAAATCCAATTTCCTTAAATGAGTTCTTGCACACCTCTTGCTCAGTCTTCAATATTTCTGAAGTGCTTAACAGACTCTGTCAACATTCTTCACCGAGGATTTCATGAGGATCTTTATCTAAGTAGTGATGTATAAAATCTCGAATTAAGATAAATGATTTTCCAACAATTTCAAGAACTGCATCAGAAGATTCTTCCACATAGTAATGCTCAATATTATTGCGTAGACTTTGTATATTACTAAAGCTATTCCAGTCAATTTCAATTTCTAGTTTATTAAGTCTTTTCTTTATGTCATGAACATCAACAGTGTTTTTACCTCTGCCAATAAAAACTACATTTTTATCTTTATTAAATACAGGTATAATATCTTTTTTGATTAGGACTTCGTTACTATCTGAAGGCGATAGCTGTCGGAGTTTCTCCTTATAAAGTAAGAGTATTCCAGCGTAAATATTTCTTGTTGCAGATCCATGTCTTCTATTATCCTCAGTATTGTAGTCTTCAACACCTATCTGTATTGATTCAATAGCATTCTTAAAAAGTGACATGACCGATATCTTGGAAAGGAGTTTCTAGATATTAGGTTTCCCCAGTGATAGTTGAAAGTTTACCTGTCGTTAATCAAGTTATTTGACACACTTCTTGATTTATTTGTCATGGATGGGCTGTAGTGCTCAGAGAGTGCTTTGAGAGCATCTCAAGAGGTATCCCCAGTAGATAGGAAGCCCGATCTCACTGGAAGAGTAGTTTGGGTACAAGAGTAGGATGTTTGAGAGAGCTGTTCTTGGCAGGTTTAGGCTGATACACCAGTTGATACTGAATATGGATCCGTCAAGATATCCAGGAGTTTGTGAGCTTGTCAATGATCTAAACATTGTCTTTAGCTAATTCATCAGCAGCTTTAAAACCCTCACGGGTTAATGTTAAATATTGACCATTTGTATTCGGTTTTTCAATAATTAGTCTTCGACGCTTTAAATCTTCTAGTCCACCTTCCCAAAGTGCCCGTGTTCTATTATCTTGATCAGTAAAAAACTCCTTGCCATTAGTTGATAACGATATATGGTTTAAGTCTTTCAAATAAAAAATATCAGTATTACCTTTAGCGGCTTCTTTGAGAATTATTTTTGCTTCATCAGAGAGTTCCGTTTTATTAGATTTAGCTAATGGTGTAGTAACTACACCAGGAATTTCATCACGCCAATCAATATGTTTTGGTTTAATGGGTAAAGCTCGGATAATTTCACGAAATGCTTCAAGAGATGATTTCGGTTTCTTCCAAACATATGATTTTAGTAGTTCAGGTATCTCACCTTTTTTTCCTTCTTTATCTTGAAAAAGTAGAGCAATGATGGCGAATTTTTCTTTCTTTTTACGTTTCTCCTGTATTGCATAATTCACCTCGGTCTCCAGAAAACCTTCATCTTTGAAGTCAGGAGTTATAAAGAAAACTACACCACATGAATCTTGCATTCCCTGGAGAAGAGCGCGTTCAAGAGTTGTACCAGCAGGCATTGCATCATCGTCAATCCACGGATCGTATCCAAGTAATTTCAATGTTTCTTTGAAGTCGATGACCTTCTTTTTATCAACTCCTTTATGGCTAAGGAATACTTTGTTTGAACTATTTATTTGCATATCTATCTCTTTACCACAAATAACACAAAAGAGTTTTTGATATTTAGCTGCTTTTATGGTTTCATTGCAGCATGAGAAGCGTAGGATATCGTATGAATCATCAGTCTCTATGAGAGTGGCTGAAGGTTGAGATAAACTCGATCCTGAGCCTAGTAACTCATTCACAGCAACTGACTCTATGTAAGTTGCTTGTTCAGAGGTCCACCAGCATTGCTGACCGTTATAACCACAATAAGGGCAAAAAGAGATTGGATCGTCACTTCCCTCACCGAAAATAATCTTGAATTGCTGATAGCAAGAAGGGCACTCTTGTGACAGAAAGCCATCTGCGTCAGTCGAAAAATTGATTTCCACTGATATCTTCCTGTTTGTTTGACATGTGGAACAATTGATTGCGTTAATTATTGAGTTGTGAAATGAATGAATCTAAACTAATTCAAGATAGACGAAATAATCCTAAGTGACAATATTGGTCAAAGACCCAACTTTAGCAAAACCAGTGGATATTATGTGTATTCTCCTTTTCTAGCACAACAAGTCTCAACCCCTAATCCCCATAGTGGGTTCACATCCGCAAGACTTTAACGATCTGCTGATCATCAAGGACTTGATAAACTAATCGATGCTGAATATTGATTCGTCGCGAAAAAGTTGGTTCAGACGTCCCCTTCAGCTTTTCAAACGCAGGTGGCGATTGGTAGGGATTAACAGCCAAGATATCCAAAAGCTTTTGTGCTTGTCCCTTTAAATTGGCAGCAGCCAGCTTCAAAGCATCCTTCTGGGCCTGCTTCGTATACTTGATTGTCCACATATGAGACTACCAATCCAGCTCATCCGCGCATTCATCGAGAGGCTCCTGAATCCCCTCCTCAATCGACTCCCAGACCCCAGGAATCGACTTGAGATAGAGCGTTTCTTGAATCGCCTTCCAATCCTGTTCACTGACTAAAACGGCATTCCCCCTTTTACCCGTAATCGTCACCGGTTCATGAGACTCATTGACCTGATCCACCAAACCAAACAGCGTTTGTCGCGCTTCAGTCACAGAGAGGATCGTAGAGTCAGTCATTGTCATTTGTCTCAGGGAATCCTGAGCGTACAGAATTACGTACATAATTATAACCTTTGCTCAAAATTGTTGAAGTGGATTGCGGTCTCACCAGTGCCTGAATCACCGTTTTATTGCCTGGATCGATATGTCCCAAGCTCTTGGTTGCCCTTATGTTTCCTCTCGACTGTTCCAATGTCAATACCACAATTACTTCAATTTCAAAGCTCTATCAAATTAAAGTTGATCAGATCCGAATGTTTTTGCAGGATTTTGATTTGGATAAACACTACGAAGAAAATTATCTGCTAGATTCCCCTGATCGAGAACTCCTTCGAGCTTTTCAGCAGTACATGGGTTCATTACCTCAGTCAATTGATCGAGTCTACTGGTTTCATCTCACCAGAACATTGCTAGAGGAAGACTTCTCTGAAGGTATTCTTCCGCTCACAGACTCCCTCGACAAGCTATGGGATATTGTTTTTCGAGTTTTCTCAGGTACACATCACCTTCCAAGATTGGAAAGAATGAAAAATGAGGGCTTTAGCAACTACCTTTACAATCTAAAAGCAAGACAGTCTTTCCATGCAGGCCCTTATGCCATGCTGGTCAGGGAATCTGCTTTCCTAAGCCAAGAAATTGGAAATCATAACTATCTGAGAATGCCTGAAATTCTTGAAGATATCTGCAATGGATATAGGGAGAGTTTCAATGAGGAAATTTTCCAAATACTTAGTAATGCATTAGTGCCAAAAATTGTGAAATTTTGGAGCCATTCTATAGATGATGACAAATATTTAGCTCCTGCATTATTCTACCTTTACGCTAAGCTTTACGGAAGAAGTATGAGTATCTATGCCAACAAATGCTTTGATGGAAGAAATAGGCCGATTCTGCCTAAACAAATAGAATTTATTGAGCACATTTCTTGAGGTTGCACTTTAATGGGGTTTTGTTGTTGAGACCATCTTTCTCGATCACAGACTGTAGCCATTGAAGCAACCGCTGTTTTTTGTTTGGGGAGAGCTTTGCCATCGTGGGTTTTAGCTGGGTGAGGCTAAGAGGGGACATTTTGTTGTCTTATGTAATCATTAGCTTATAAATGATAGAAAATTACATAATAAAGATCATACAATTGACCCCAAGATCCAAATTATGAGTAATGAAGGTAAAACTAGCTTGACTTATATAACGATTTCAGAACAATAGGTATGATTTCAAGTTTTAAAATAATTGTTCTCCAATTTTGATGAATTCATACTTTTAGAACCTGTTTGCAAAGTTCTCCAGAAGCCTTATCTGACATGGATTTTAGCCAGAATAGTCAAAATCGCTGAAAGCTAGCTTTGATAAGGGTTTCCAAAAACTTTTCAAACAGGTTTAACTCTCAACTAAAAGAACTCTTTTGTTGAGGGTTGGGCTAGTTCAGACGTGTATGGATCAAATTTATTAAACCTAGCGGCGGTAGAACTAGAAGCAGAATACGATAGAGTTTTTGCAGGCATGGCAACCGATGACTATCAATTCGAGTAGACTACAAGCTGCTTATTTTCAGTGTATTCAAGGCGACATTTAGGATTACTTTTAAGATAGTCTTAATAAATTACAAATCTTGCATATTTTCAGATTTTTTTACTATCCAAATTTTTTTTAAGTCCTTGAATATTAAACCAGGACTTTCATTGAGTTCGAGACAAAAATTCTTACTTTCAAAATAGTTTTTTATTCTATTAGGATCTATATGAAGTTTAAGTATACTCAAAAAAACTTTTCCAAAGTCATTAGTAGAATAAGATGCAGGTGTGACAATATCAGAAGCAAAATAGCCATTTTCAATATCACTTCTACCACGTTCAACTTTTCCTAAATCCATAGATATTAGTCCTGTAAAAACAAAACTCTGTATATTTACAAAATTCTCTACAGCTCTACCAAAACTATCTAATTCGACTGGCAATCCGAGATAATCAAAAAGTTTAGTTTTTTCATAGTAATCTACAAGTCTTATATCAACCCATTCACCATACAATGAGTTATAAAAGTGCCAGTCATGAATAGATCTTGTGACGTAAAAGTATTGAAGATATGGGACTAAATTCCAATCCACAGTTTCAATGATATAAGAATATCTTAGAAAATCATTTCTACAGATATTTCCATTAATATATTCACTAAAAAGTTTTGATAAAGCTTCTGCTTTTTCAGTTTGAGAATATCTGTCTAATGCTGAAACTAAATGTTCTCCGATAAATTGTCTATAGCTTGAGTCAGAATTAAGCTTTTTAGTAAAAGTTTCCTTTGATTGCGAATCGATTGATTCATAGCTAGTCAAGAATATCATTAATTTTTTGATAAAGAAATAATCTCGAATTGAAATAAAAACTCTTATTGGCCCAATCAAAGAGCTTAGAACAGGAATATCTCTATATACTCCGTTTTGCATGCAAGAGTCTATACCTACCTCTGCAATTCTCGCGATTACATTTTGAGACTCTGAATTTTGGATAGTCTGAATAAGTATTTCTGCTGGATTTGCTTGATGATTATTATGTAATATGCGATAAAAAAAATATTTTATTTCTCTAAAAAAAATTTCCATAAATACTTTCTTTCTTTTTTGGTTTTTTAATTATCAGCCAAATCCTCAATAAAATGAACCATTTGGTTGCACAGGCGTAAATTCTTAAGGAGACAGGACGACAGCGTCTCCGAGGGGAGTAGCGCAACCTTTGACAAAATGAGAGCGAAGAATCAAAAGCGAGAGAGGTTGAGGATTTTAGAGCCCATCGCTTCGAGTTCAGAGGCTCTAGCGTAGGAGTGAACCTGCTTCGCCGTCGCCGTGAACGCATTCATCAGGCCATACTGCGTCAAGTCCTCTTCCATGAGAATATTCTCAAGGGCATTTTTTTGCTCATCGAGCGTCAGTCCAAAGTGTTGTCGAGCATTCTCCAAGAGCACATCCGCCGAGACCTCCACAGACTGCTGTGTAGCACGTCTCATTTGCTCCAGGGTTCGTTGGAACGCAGCCTCATCCCTGGCCTCATTAAAGTGTTCCAAGAAGCGCTGCACCTTATCCGCCGCGAGATCAGGATCGAGGATTTCCCCCAGCTCATGACGCTGACCCGAATGGCGGATCGAAAAGCGCATCCCCTTCTCCATTCGCGTCATGCCATTCGTACAGGCTAGGCGGAAATTCGCTTGAAACGTATTCAGCCCCCCTAGCCCCGTCTCCGAATTGCAAATCGTCACCCCCGAGCGAATCACGTCCCCCTTTCGGATCTCACCTTCGAGCTTTGGAAACGCCAGCTTCAGAAACAGCCGATTCTCCGTCAGACCTGTACTTAAGACCTCCAGATCATCATCCAACTCTCGGAGCTTCAGCAGCAACGGCAACAGCAAATGCTCATGATCCACGATGCCATAGCCACCCCCCAAGAACGCCCGAGCCGTCCCCTCCATTGTTCGGAGGACATGGGTGCGTTGTCCTTGACGTTGTAGCCAGTAATTGACATTGGTCGCCAGCAAATCAGGTGCATTGTGCAACATCTGTAGATAGTACTTACGATGAATCTTCATCGAAGCCCCCATCTGCCGGTGAGCCATATCATTCACCAATAGATCCAGGCCCAATTTAGGAACGAGCAAGCGATCGCCCTGTGGAGTCATCTGAATCTGTTGAGACTCCACCGCAAAATCTTGCTTCAACTGAGTCTGTTCCTGAATCTCAGTCGCCAACTCATCCAAAGATAAACCTTGAAGCATAATCAAAACTCCCATTCAAGAAAAGAGCGACCCCGGACTGCAATACTCGCCGGGGCAATAGAAAAAAGAACATCAACAATAAAAGCAATAGGATCAGGCATATCCCGGAGAAACAGACCTCCATAGACCGAAGTGGCGAGGTATGAGGTTCACCGGGACATCAGCCTGATCGCAGCCCCTGGCTAATTCTCGTGAACAACTCCCAGACAGAAACGGCGGAGTATGAAGCCAGCGAGAATCAACCAGCGGCAAAAAGATATGAATAACCGATCATCATTCAGGTCAGATCGGTAAGACCTTGAACCCTCTACTAATCTTTCGAGGTGCGGTGCAATCCTTATCGGTACGGCTGAGAGCGGTAGCCCATAAGCGGTCTGCATTCGTCGCATATTCTATTCAGTTTTAGAAGTAATCGGTGGGACAGGAACGGCCTGCCTCTCAACCTGTACTTAATATAGCAAGACTTGCACCTAAAGTCAAGTATTTTAGGTATGAATATACATAAAGACAGTTCCGCTTAATGTTCAGAGGGTAAAAGCAGCACTCCATTTTCCACATAAAGCTCGATTTCAGGCAGAACAAAATTAGTCCAATCGATTTTCTGCGTGATAGCGGGAATGCAGGTGTTAGCGTTATTTTCGTAGCAAGCCAAGAGCGCACTTTTGTCAGGATTGACCGTTAACATCCAGCGCTGGAACTCTAAGAGCCTGGAATTAGCGCGAATGACTTTTCCAGGTTGATAACTCGCGATCGCATCGATGAGCCAATAGCATTCCCCACCCATAGCCAGTGCCTTAACGCCATCGGTATAGAGAAGGCCAAAGGGGTGTTTGTAATGTTGTGTAGTGCAATAGTAATGATCAAGATCAGCAAGCAGTTCAGAAGCAGTTAGCATAAATGTTTCCTCTGAAATTTGTAGCGAGAGGGTTGAAGCAGTTAAGTAAGGTGCTTCGTTTACAGTCTTTGAAACTTGTTGAGAGCGTTTTGAGCGAGATGATGGATATGTAGTTGTCGTTTATTGAGGTTAGTGATCGCGTTTTCGGCATCGTCAAGAGCTTGGTTTGCATCCTGGATCGCGAGATTGATCGCGCTGATCAAATTGCCCTTGGCAAGTTCATAATCGAAAGGAGTCATGGTGAGCCCTCCAAGGCGTAATTATTGGCTATACGAGGGGTATTGCCTCATCAGAGAAAGCGCCCACAGTCGTGGCAGATGCCATCTTGGTCAAGCTCCAGTGTTCTGTACCACAGTCCACAGGAAGCGCATTGTTGCAGCTTGAAATGGTCCTTGAGTCGTTGAAGGACACGGGAGAAAGGGAGAGTGAATCTTTTCATAGATCGGCTCTTTGATTGGGATATGGATTTGTAGAAAGAGGTTTTGCGATCGCAGGCTATATCCCCGGCAGTAGGGGTTTGTGATCGCACAGGGGTTAGCATTCCAGCTAGGCGGATAGGGTTTTCCCCTGGCCAAAGGAAAGTTCAGTACAGCCTTACCCATTCTTGGATCTGGGGATTGCCCCTGAGTTGTTTTCGGGCTTCGTAGAGATAGGCTTTGACACTGCCAACCGTCAGTTCCAGGCTGAGGGCAATCTGCTGAGTGGTTTCACCGTCCAGGTAAAAGGCCCGGAATGCATGGATTTGCTTTTGAACGATAGCGTCTTGGAGAGGGGCTTGAGCAGTTGCTTCAACTCTTCGAGGATGGCGAAGTCTTGAGGGGTGTCATGATTGCATAGAGGAGCATTCATCCTGAGCTGCCCATACAGTGTTTTGCGTTTGTGCTCATATCCCAGCTCTTGCTTGAAGAGGTTGCGGAACTTCTGTCTGAGGAGGAAAAAGACCCAGCTTGAGAATCTTCTATATCGTCCAGGCCGAGTGGGGTTGTAGTAGTTAGCGGCCTTTTCAATGGTGATGATGCCGATTTGGAACAGCTCATCTGTGGTCAGACGATCGGAAAAGTTGAAGCGATGGATCATCAACCAAATCATTTTGTGATGTCCCTCCACGAGTGCTTTGAGTGCGCGTTCACCGCGAAGGCAAATCCTTGTTTCTTCGAGGGTTAGCCCTGCTTTCTTCTGTTTGAGGAGTAGGGTACGGGCCTGAACTTGAGAGACTAAGGCTAATTGTTCATCAGTGGTTAGATATCGTCGATCAGAGAGTTGTTTTCCCTGATGAGTTGGGAAAGGAGTGGTATAGGTCATGGTGAAATACCCTCTATGAATGTGTCGTTAGGAGTAGCTGAGAACTATACTCAATAGCTGTTTTAAGAGACAAGTACTGCCTTTAGGAAAAACAACGAATTTATAGGTATTCCAGCGATGGGTTGGCCGAGGGACTGGGGGCAGCTCGCGGGGATATAGCTATTGACTCCATTCTCAACATTGTGGAGATAGGCTATTGTTGCTGTCGTGTCTCACGCAATTTGTCCTTTTGTCTCACGCAATTTGTCCTTGCGATCGCAGGTAGTATCCCCAACGATGAGCATCTGCGATCGCAGTTACAGAACAGTTAGAAGTATTGGGAAGCGATTACCCAGGCTTGTCCAAGGAACTCTAGGTGTGTATTCCGCTCGTTTAATTGATTAGCAGAGAGCCATTCACGGGAGCGGGCAGTCATATAGGGATCAAAATCCGAGTCAGGGCAGGTTTCGGTATATGTCCAAATGCAATCTTGACAGGGCTCCATCGAGCACAGGTCATCCTCATCCTGCTCCAGGAATTGTTCAGCAGCCAGTCGATCCATGACATTGAACGGCACATCATGTTTAACCACCTGATACATGGGGGTATTGGCAACAGCAGGCGTTACCCGCTCCCAAACTTCTTGGGTATGTTGTCGCGTTGAATTATATTTCTCCAGTTCAGTCATAGTCAGCCACTCACGGGAGAGAATGGCGACCGATCCATCCTCTCGGGTGCTGCCATCCGTCAAGAAGCAATCAAAACAGGGTAGAACTTCTCCCCCGTATTCCTCTTGTTGGCCGTGGGCACATTGGCAATCCATTGGAGTTGAGTAGAGGTTTTGGGTTGGGAAAGTGAGTTTATACATTTGCATGATGCAGCCCTCATTGTGGCGTGGTCTTATCATCGGTTAGTGATCACCCCCATCCGTTTGGGGGCGATCTCAGCATTCAAAGTCAACCTTGCGGTTGCAGGGGAGCGACATTATCGATAGCTTTCTTGGCAACATCGCGCCAATGGGTTGTTTCATCCCACCGTTGGAAGACCTTTTGAGTGCCCAACCAGACCCGGCAGAACAGCACCTTGTCATCTTGATCTGAAGGGACGGCCTCGATGGTGATGGGCTGAAGGAGCTGTTTCGTATTGAGATTCGCGATCGCCATCAATAAGCCTTTAGCGAAGACGGACTCAGCACCAGCTTCCAGGGTGCAGGGACGATGCGCCTGAAGCTTGACTCTGATTTTACAGGTGGGTTTCCTTTTGTATTCCCCTTTGATGAACTCCAGGCTTTTGAGGAAGCCAGTGAGAGCAGGATGAGGGATTTCTTGGGGTTGGGAATTAGAATCGAGGGTATACCAAGTATGAGTGTTAGCTCGATTGCAGAATATGGCAATAGCGCTAGGACTTTCACCAAATCCTAGCGGTCTGTCGAGAAGTTGTTCCTGGGGCAGTATTTGAGTGGCTGTCATGATGGCCTCCGATTGCGATCGCAAAGAACAGATGGCTAGTGATGGATTAGAACAGCGTGGAAGGTATGACTGAAGGGAAATGGTTTTGAGGCTGTGATCTGGCCTGTGAACAAATGTCGAGCACAATGATCACCAAGACCAGGAGTAAGAGCAAGCGGTAGTCAGAGGGTTTGGGCATTGCGGCGGGCCTCCGTATGACTTTCTTATGTAAAAATAAGTTCAAATTACATAAGAAAGAAAAGAGCTATAATCCTTATTCTGTAGTAGCTTCAAATAATTTAGACTCTATAGCGGCATCAATATTTGCTTTCAGTTCGATCAGTTCAATAGGGGTCAAGGTATCGCATAAATGAGACGCATCAACAGGGGAATTTTCCAGGTCGAAGCCTAGTTTTTTATTGAGCGAGATCCAGGCTTTAGAACGTTGGGTAAGCGTGGGGTGTACCATACGGTCATCGTCCTTTGTAGGGTGCAAATTGTGGGGGTAATAGAACCCTCTACTGATCCTTCGAGGTGCGGTGCAATCCTTATAGGTACGGCTAGGAGCGGCAGTCTATAAGCCTTCTGCATTCGTCGCAGTTCTATTTAGTTGTGGAAGTAATGAGTGGAGCAGGAACGGCCTGTCTCTCAACCTGTACCTAATATAGCAATATTCACACCTAAAGTCAAGTATTTAAGATATGAGAATTAATAAATAGGTACGAGAAGCATATAGGTATAAGAAAGAGGCAAGGGTAGAATTGGAAATTGTAGCGCAACTTTACAAAGTCTATAAGCTATACACAGTAAGGAGCACAGGCGATAACACAGGGGAAGATTTTTTGAATGAGCGCTGTGATCACACGATCCGATCCGAGATCCTGCGTCACACAGAGTAGATCTGCGATCGCTTATATGATTTTTAGGTGTAAGTTCATAGGTGTGATATAAAATAGTATCAGTGTCATGTCTCACGCTATTTGTCCTATCGTCTCACGCTATTTGTCCAGATATAGCTAAAAAGATTTTACAGTAAGCATTACAGCGACATCTTTAATTGATTGATCTGTTCATTTCTTATCAAAAGTATTCTTCTTTAATCAAGCTTTACTTTGCTGTATTTATTTCTGGGTAAAGGCTATAGGAATTGTGGACAAATAGCGTGAGACACTTTGCTTAACTATTTCGGACAAATAGCGTGAGACGTTTTATACTTTGTCTGAGCTGCATCTATTTCTTTTTCGATGAAGGTTTCACCGCTTTTTGTCTCGTAGTCTTAAAAATGAGTTTCGGACAAATAGCGTGAGACGTGCTCGGGCTAAAAATGTTTGAAAATTGTCAGTGGTTTAGTGCGACGTGTCTGACTTTTTACCAACTATAGAACAAACATCGGAGACTCCTTTGTCAGAAGGATTAGCTGACGGGGTAGAACAGAAGATTCTGAACAATACAGAACCGCTTCCGTATCACTTGCAGCGCCGTCTAGAGGTATTGCAACGGTTAAAGAGTTACGAAGGGTGCAAGAGATATGTCCAAGAGCGAAAAAAGGCCGCTCAAGAGTTAAGCCTCAGTGATCGTAGTCTGCGTCGCCTGATACACCAATTCCGTGAGCAAGGTATAGAAGGAATCATTCGTCAGTCTCGTTCAGATCAAGGGCAACTCAAAGTGAGTGAAGATTGGCATCAGTTTATTGTGCAAACCTACCGTAAAGGAAACCGTGGGATGCGTCATACAGCTCCTGCTCAAATTGCTAATCTTGTGCAAAGTAGGGCTGCAAAACTCGGTCAGTCGGAATATCCCAGTCGAGCTACTGTCTACCGTATTCTAGAGCCAGAAGTGAAGTCACGATCGCTCAAGAAGAAACGTCGAGCGATTGGTTGGAATGGAGAAACCTTAAAGCTCACCACTCGTAAAGGGATAGAGCTGAACATCGAATATAGCAATCAGGTGTGGCAATGCGACCATACCCCTGCCGACATCCTAGTTGTGGATCAGCAAGGTGATATCCTGGGTCGTCCCACCCTGACTACCATTGTTGATACCTATTCCCGGTGCATCATGGGCATTCACTTAGGTCTGTCCTACCCTAGTGCCGCCGTCACCTGCTTGGCCCTGCGCCACGCCATCTTACCCAAGCAGTACGGAGCTGAGTATGAGCTAATGAACCTCTGGGGCACCTATGGCGTCCCCAATACCTCTATACCGATGGCGGCAGTGACTTTACGTCCATCATATTGATCAAGTCGCTGCCAGCTTAGGCATCGTTTTATGTTTACGTCGGAAACCCTCAGATGGCGGGATCGTTGAGCGGCCTTTTGGCACCTTAAATAGTGAGTTTTTCTCAACCCTTCCCGGCTACACCACTAATTGCCTCAAGAACCACCGCAAACGGGCTGAAAGTGAAGCCCGTCTGACCCTCCATCAACTAGAGCGTTTACTCGTGCGCTACATCGTGGATCGGTATAACCAACTCCCAGATCCGCGTCTAGGTAAACAAAGTCGTTTAGCCCGTTGGGAAGAAGGCCGTATTGCCCAACCCCGTTGATTGAAGAGCGAGACTTAGACCTTCTCTGATGCGTCAGGATCGTCGCCGAGTCTATCGAGGTGGGTATATTCGCTTCTCCAACCTTATTTATCGAGGTGAATATCTAGCAGGCTATGCCGGACAACAAGTCGTTCTTCGTTATGACCCGCGTGATATCACCAGCTTGCTGATTTATCGGCAAGAAGGCCCCAGAGACGTTTTTCTGACCCGAGCCCGCGCTCAAACTTAGAAACGGAGCGTCTGTCTTTATCCGAAGCGAAAGCTATCAGTCGTCGTCTGCGCCAAGCCTCAGAAGAAGTCACCAATAAATCCGTCTTAGCTGAGGTACGAGATCGCACCCAGTTTATCGACAACTTGCTAGAGCAACCTTTCCCCATGCCTGAAGAGCAACCTGACCTGCTCCCTCAACCATCGACCGAAAATGAAGAGGAAGCGCCTGATGAACCCGTTGTTACCCAGCCATTGCCTAAGATTCAGGTGTATGACTACGACACACTACGTCGGGAACATGGCCTCTAAGTCCACTGAACATATGGAGTGACCCCTATGGCATCAGAGCATCTGAATGAGTCGTCCACTAAAGCGCTCCCTATCGAAGAGCAAGCTGAACCCATCGATGTGGAAGAGCAAATTAGGCAATTAGGTAAACGCCGTATTCTTGAGCTGCCTCAGATGACGCGATTTCATACCTGGCTAGATGCCAAGCGTTTGACCCGTCAATCCTGCCGAGTGGTTGGAGAATCACGAACGGGAAAACGATTAGCTGTGATACCTACCACTTGAAACATACCGTCACGCAGAACCCAGGCTATGCGCCCATCATTCCAGTCGCCTATTGGCATTGTCCAGAAAACTTGTCAGTGAGTGGCTTTTTTACAGGTCTGTTGCAACTCCTCCAATATCGGGCAACAGGGGGCCGGATTCCAGAATTACGAGAACGGCTGTATAACGTTCTCTCCAACTGTGGTGTTGAGATGCTGATTCTGGATGAAGCGCAACGTCTGACAGAACGGGCCATATCTGAGGCCCGTGATATTTCCGACAAGTTGGAAATATCAGTTGTGTTAGTGGGAACCGATCGTCTTAATGCTGTACTGAGCTGGGATGAGCAAGTTAAATATCGATTTCTGTTGACCTATCATATGCCTCGTCTAAATTCAGAAGAGTTACGAGAGACCACGGCCCTTTGGGAAGAGCATATCCTGCAACTACCTGAACCCTCAAAACTCACCAGTGCTAAAGCTCAAGATCTGCTCCTTCAGAAACCCAAGGATATATAGGGCTCTTAGATCAAATTCTCCGAGAAGCAGCCATTCAAACTTTACTGATGGGGCGAACTCGCATTGAATATAGCCTCCTGAGGCAAGTGGTCAAATCCTGTTCATTATGATGGCCTTCGCTGTGGTTCGAGTGTGATGCCCCCATCGATTGCCTCATTACAACCTTGGATGTTTCAGGTTCAACCCTATCCAGACGAAAGCTTTGGACATTTTTTGGGCCGCTTTCGTCGAGCCAATTGTCTGAGTAGTGGTCACCTGTCTACCATGCTGAGACTTAGATCCTATATGGTTGCCTATTGGGAAACGCCTTCTCGTCGTCGAATACCGAATGCTGCTGCGCTCAATATCCTGTCTGATTTGACGGGGGTGGAAGTAGCTCGGCTGTGCCTAATGCTGTTTTCAGAGGAGACCCAGCTTTATTTTCAGACCCGCCTTTGTGCGCTATGTTATGCCGAAATTCCATCCCATCAATTGACTTGGCAAATGGCTGAAATATCGCATTGCGATCGTCATCAACGTCAACTGTTGTCTGCTTGTCCCCGATGTGGGAACGCTTTCCAATTGCCAGTGCATTGGCAGGTTGGTGAGTGTGAATACTGTCATTTACCGTTTGCAGAAATGGCTTCTGATCAGCTACCGGTAGCGGCAAAATCGCCTTGATTGGCCCAGCGACGTTCAATATTGATCTGCCCAAGCTAAAGTATCGGAGCAGTCTTTAAGGGGAGTCTGGATGCCCACTTCAATAGAATCCCACACCCCTGGAATGGAGTTGAGATAGAGGGTTTCTTGCAATGCGTTCCAAATCTGTTCACTGACTAAAACGGCATTGCCTTGCGCGCTTGCGATCATAATCGGTTCATGAGACTCGTTCACTTGATCGACGAGATCGGAGAGCGTTTGGCTTGCTTCAGTGATGGATAGGATTGTGGCGTCTGGCATATCAATTGGTTCCAGTGTTATTGGATAAAACGCATAGATCAAAGGGGAGGTTCTAGAGGAATTTGATGCTCCAAATAATCTCCCTGCCTGCTGTGGGTTCGTGGGTTTGCCGAAACTCTTCCTTGAGAATTTTGAGCTGTCTCTCTTGGACAGTGATGTGGTTAGGATATATCCATTTGCCAGGTGTGAGTCGTCGCGCGATAATTGCCCCTTCTTGCTCAAACTTGTCGTCTCCTTGTGTTGCACAGGCTGCAAAGAAAGCCGGTTTGAGGGCTTCGATTTGGTCTTCTAGTTCGGCGAGTTGAATCCGTAAATCAATCATCTGCTGAATGACTTCGGTCGGTTTGGGGATATCTGTCGCCATGAATGCTGCTCCAGAAATGATGGTTCTGAAGCCACCTTACGACATGAGGGGTGGAGAGCATGGGAGGCTTCACTGAGATCGCATCTGCCCTCAACAACGTACTAGAGGTCTGGAGGGTATTGGAGATAAACATTAGGTGCTCTTTGCCCCTCTGTTTATGAATTCACAGGAGCTTTGATAACCTCATCGATCATTATGCCTGCATGTCCATGGGGGAGATTATGGTACTTTCCTAAATTATGCTTCTCATGATGGGCATCAATATCTTTTTCCCTTTGCTTATGTACTCTTTGAATGACAGATTGTGACGAATGAGTCAGCCTTTTAAGTGAAGAAATCCCAATGCGCCACATTTCCTCATGAGACCGGTTGGGAGTGTTGTTGAAGGCCATAATGGCATCTATGGCGCGGTGAATCTTGGCGTTTGCTTCTTCGGGATCTAGACGCCCCCTGCCTCGCTTTTTGATAGGGGGTGCAACTTGTGGCGGTGAAGGGCTGGATACGCGCTTAGAAATTTGCTGTTGCTGAAGCAAAACGAGACATAGCTGAGTGAGAGCAGCGATTAAGGTATCTATTTCTGCTCTAAGGGCTGGGCACGATATTGTCATGAGACTGTTGTGGTTGGAGCAAAGTCTGACATAACTCAGAGAGAGTATGGGAAATGGTGTCTAAGCTCTGATTCGCGGTGGTGGGTGTAGTGTGGCTTTTTAGAGGTGGAGTTGAAACCGGATGAGGTGGAGATGGCGTTGCAATAGGTATGTCTGGTTCGTTAAAAGACCAAGGCATAATGTTGTCGTTCCTCGTAACTTATCCCTTCTTTGGTGTAACGCTTCCAGGATGCAGTCTTACTGTCAATTAGAGGTAAATCACCAGAGTGGACTGCTGCTTGAATGGCACTTTGATAAACGCCAAAAAATCAGAGTAATGCTTGAATTTTGAAATCTCGCCTTTGACTAATTCTCTGATATCTTCAGGAGTTTCAAGCGTTGCAAGTGCAGAAAGGAAGTGTTGGATGGCTGCTTGGAGGTTCGGAGACGGTTCGATCCTTTGTTCTAGATCTGGAAAATCTGATGCTTGGTCACTCGGGAGTGATTGGGGTGGAGGTCCATCATCCGGGTGTAAGCCTACTAGCACACTTACATTTGGATCGTGCAAACGAATCCCTTGTTGTCTATTGATTTTGCCTATTTCATTGCCAATGAAGTAATCAAAATAATGCCGCTTCTTAGCGAGGGATTTCTTCGTTTCCACGTCTTCGTTTGCAGGATGATGAAGTGTCCCTGAATGGCGGCCATAAAGTCAATGTCTAGAATTTGGGGAGGGGCATACCAATGGGTTGCAATGCGAGCATAGATGGTTCTGGAGAGCTGGGTGTATAAGTTTCCCTCTACTGATTGGTAATCGATGAGATCGGCGAAATTGAGATCGCAAGCTAGAGCAACTCATTTCCATAATGACGATTGATCTCCCGGTTATCCATAAACTTTGTATCTAACAGATCTCGGATCTGTGTAATTGAGTCCATGACCTGTCAGCAGGTACAGAGTCGGCACTCGAAGCAGGTGAGGTTAGTTGGATGAAGTTGGTGTCCTGTAACCAAGACTGAAAGGAGATTGGTAAGAAAAGGTGGCTGTTTTGAGCAGTTCGGCGCATCTGCGGCCTGTAATGACTGTAGTCCCGCGATGATATTTGCCCATTGGCAGCTCTGAGCAGTTGTGATGCCTTAGCACGATGGCATCAGGATTGGTGATGAGATGGATGCTGCCTTCACGAGGTTGAGAGCCTGCCTGAAGGTTGATCTCCGTCCACTCGTCAGTGGTGAAGCGCATATGCTCAAAAATGACGTGATCTCTGCAGCTTTCCTTTAGAGCTGTCGGACCTCGACTCAGATTCTTTGCTGATTCAAGTTCCAACCATGGTTTCCATTGCGTTTCATCCAGCTGTCCATGGTCAGCTATTTCATGGTCCTTTGGTGTGTCCTGTAGGGATGCGATCGCAGGAAAACGTAGTGTTGTAGATCTTTCAAGCCATAACGCATAGCTATAACGTACTGCATTAGCACTATGAGCTGTGGAGTGGAAGGTGTAGATAGTCTTTGTGTTCTCTTTGATTAACCACTTAGGGCATAGTGTCCTGGGAGACCATTAGACTGCACATATATTTGTTTTTTGAGGAAGATATTACTTTTTCTTTTTCCTTTTTCGATGGAATAGTTGTTGTAAGTTTAGAGGGATCCTTTGAAGAATAGCCTGTGTGGTGACGTATCTTGATTGTAGTGCTAGAGTTTTTCCTATTCCCACAGCAAATTATTGCCATACAAATGGTCCGGTTTAGTTTTAGCTCCAGCGGGAACTGGGAAAACTTCTGTTTTAGCAGCACGAGTCGATCAGGCTATCCGAATGGGAGTGCATCCCCACAATTGCTGTGCCTGACTTTTACAAACCGTGCAGCGCAGCAAATGCAGATGGTCTCAAGCTTGTGATCAACTGACCAATTGACGGTCAAACCTTTCATGGATTATGTGCTCATATTCTTCGTCAGAAGCATCAAATAGGTTTAAGCCAGGAATTCGTATTTATGATGAGCAAGATTCATTAGATCTACTCAAAGAACTATCAGGAATTTCGATAGTAAAGACTCTCCCACTCACTCAGAAATCCAAGCTGTAAACTGAGCTTACCTCTGGAGAATATGGAGCGCTCTTAGAACGGCCTCAAGGATTACGAGTCTTATTTGATGAGAGGATGACTGAAAAAGGCTTTAAAATTGCCTGCCAATATCAGTATGAATTGCACAACGGCAGGCGATTGATTTTGATGATTTAGTCTACTACGTGCGTGCCCTGTTGGTCTGTGAACTGAAGCTAGAGAGCGATGGTGTAAGTGTTTTGAGTTCATTCAAGTCGATGAAGTTCAGGATACTCATTGGTCGGAGTATGAAGTGATATGGATG